>JAURLF010000211.1 GCA_030831375.1 Gaiellales bacterium
GAGGCGGACTGGAAGCTGATCGGCGAGAACTTCATGGAGTACTACCACCTGCCGTGGGTCCATCCCGCGCTGGTCAAGGTCTCGCCGATGGACGACCACTACCGCTGGCAGGGCCCCGGCAAGTACGTCGGCTTCTGCACGTGGCCGGTCGCGCCGAACACCGACGACGGCGGCTGGAAGGGCCTGCCGCCCGTCACGTTCGTCGAGGGCCAGGACGCCGAGGCCGCGCGCTTCGTCTGGCTCTACCCGAACATCGCCATCAACGTGATGGCCAACCACGTCTTCCTGCTGCTGGCCCGTCCTGATGGCCCGGGCCGCACGGCGGAGGTCGCATACCTGCTGACCCATCCTGAGTCGGTCGCGGCGAGCGCCGACCCCGAGGGCGACATCGAGTCGCTGATGGCCTTCTGGGACGAGGTCAACAAGGAGGACATCGGCATCGTCGAGCGGGTCCAGGACGGCCTCCGCAACCCCGCCTACGAGGGCGGTCGCATGTGCTACCGCTTCGAGGAGTCGTGCCACCGCTTCCAGAACATGGTGATCGACTCGATGCTCGGCGTCCGCGACGTGCCGCCGGGCGACGATGCGGAGACGGTGCGCATGTTCGGACCGCGCGACGCGGCCGCCGACCGCGGCTAGGCGCGTCCCGGATGACGTAACGTCCGGCCCGTGGACGGCGATCCCGCACCGGGGTACCGAGAGCGCGAGCGGCGCTTCGTCACCCGCCGCTGGCTCGACGCCACGGACGACCGCAACGTCGTGATCGCGCCGGTCCTGTCCGTCATCGCGTTCGCGCTGATCGCCGTCGGCGACGCCTCGATCTTCACGCGCATCCTCGCGCTGCTCGTACAGGTCCTGCTGTTCCAGATCGTCGTCACGGCGCACATCCGCAACCCGCGCCTACGGCGCATGCTCTACATCGCCGCCCCGGTCGCGGTGGTCGGGTGCGTAGCGCTGATCGGCGCGATCGCCGTCCTCGTCGATGACGGGGCGGGCCGCTCGGCAACGGGGCTGTTCAGCGCGGCACTGGCGATCGGCGTGATCGTCCGCCTGTTCGGCCGCGTCATCCGGGCGCCCGTCGTCAACCTGCGCGTCGTCGGCGACGCGATCGCCGTCTACCTGATGATGGGCCTGACGTTCGCGTACCTCTACCTCGCGATCGACGCGGTCCGCGGCCAGGACTTCTTCGTGCAGGGCCCGCAGCATGCGTACGTCTTCCTCTACTTCTCGTACATCACGCTGGCCACGGTCGGCTACGGCGACTTCACGGCCGCCGATGCCCTCGGGCGCCTGCTCGCGATGCTCGAGGGCCTGATCGGCCAGCTGTACCTCGTGACGGTGCTGGCCCTGATCGTCTCGAACCTCGGTCGGCGCCGCGACCCGCAGGCAGACCGCGCGCGGATGCGCGAGGGCGGCGTGCTCGAGGAGACGACCGAGGGCGACGAGACGCCCGGGGCCGGGGCCCCGGGCGGCACCACCTAGGCGGTCGCGGCCTTCGCGCGGCGGCGCCGGCGGTGGCGGGGCGTCGCGGCCTTCGCGCCGGCGGGCCGCTGGCGCCGCTGGCCGTCGTGCGGATGCGGATGCCCGGCCTTCGGCTTCGGCTGCGCCTCGCCGCCGGGCTGCGTGGCAGGGGCGGCCGGCTCGGCGACGGGCTCGCGGCGCGCGTCGACCCGGACGGGGCGGACGGCGCCGAGCACGTCGAGGTCGGGCGCGGTGATCTGGGCGTCGGAGCCGACCTTGCCGAGCAGCTTGCGCACGGCGTGCTCGTCCTGCTTGGCCACGAGGCCGACGACGATGCCGGGCTCGCCGGCACGGCCGGTGCGGCCCGAGCGGTGCACCCAGTCGGCGGGGTCAGCCGGCGGGTCGAAGTGGACGACGCAGGCGACCTGGTCGACGTGGATCCCGCGCGCCGCGACATCCGTGGCGACGAGGACCGGCAACCGTCCGCTGGTGAAGGCCTGCAGGGCGCGGTCGCGCTGGTTCTGCGCACGCCCGCCGTGCAGGTTGGCGGCGCCGACGCCCGCCGCGTTGAGCTTCTTGGCGAGGCGATCGACGCCGTGGCGCGTCCGGCAGAAGGCGATCACGGTGCCGGTGCGGAGCACGATGTCGATCAGGAGGTCGACGCGCTGGTCCTGCTTGACGCGCCAGACGTGCGTGACGACCTCGCCGACGGAGCGCGCCTCGGCCGCCGCCTCGTGGCGGACGGGGTCGCGCTGGTAGTCGCGCGCGACCTTCTCGACCTCGCCGTCGAGCGTGGCGGAGAAGAGCAGGGTCTGACGGTCCGGCCGGACCTGGTCGAGCAGGCGCCGCACGACGGGCAGGAAGCCCATGTCGGCCATCCGGTCGGCCTCGTCGAGCACGACGATGCCGACATCGGAGAGGTCGACATCGCGACGCTGGATGAGGTCCTCGAGCCGGCCGGGGCAGGCGACGAGGATGTCGACGCCGCGCCGCAGTGCGTTGGTCTGGGCGCCGTAGCCGACGCCGCCGTAGGCGACGGCGACGCGGCGCTTGCGGGCGCCGGCAAGCGGCTCGACCTCGCGGCTGATCTGGTCGGCCAGCTCGCGGGTCGGGGCGAGGATCAGCGCCGTCGGGCGCTTGGGCTTCGCCTCCGTCGCGCGGGCTGCGACGGCGAGGCCGAAGGCGATGGTCTTGCCCGAGCCGGTCGGCGCCTTGCCCATCACGTCGCGCCCGGCGAGGGCGTCGGGGAGGGTGGCGGCCTGGATCGGGAAGGCCGAGTCGATGCCGCGGCGCGAGAGCACGGCGGCGAGGTCGGCGGGCACGCCGAGGTCGGTGAAGCTGAATTGCACGGGAACTCCTGTCGAGCGTCGCGCGCTCGAGTGGATTCCAGAGCGGGCGCGTTCCAGCGGGGAACGCCGGCTTCTTCGCCGGCACCGCGGAACGTCCTCCCACGGTATCACCGGTCGGCCGCGCCGGCGCCGGACGGTATCGTGCCGCCCATGGAGCTGCGGCCCGACACGGAGATCGTGCACGGCGGGCGCCCGCAGGGCGCCGGTTCGACCCTCAACCACCCGGTGGTCCTCAACTCGACGTACCGGGCGGGCGGGCCGCGCGGCTACGGCCGCTCGGGCAACGAGACATGGGACGCGCTCGAGGAGGTCGTGGGCACCCTCGAGGGAGGCGAGGCCGTCGCCTTCGCGAGCGGCATCGCCGCCGTCACCGCCGTGCTCGACCAGGTGCCGCCCGGCGGCGCCGTGGTGTCGTCGAAGCCGATCTACATGGGCACGTGGGGCCAGCTGGAGGAGCGCGCCGCGCAGGGCCGGATCGAGGTCCGCTACGTCGACATCGCCGACGCGTCCGGGGTGCTCGACGCCGCCCGCGGCGCCGCGCTGATCTGGCTGGAGACGCCGTCGAACCCGACGCTCGAGATCGCCGACATCGCGGCGATCGCCGCGGGGCGCGACGCGGGCACGCGGCTCGTCGTCGACGGCACGTTCACCTCGCCGCTCCTGCAGCGCCCGCTCGACCTCGGCGCGGATGTCGTCGTGCACAGCGCGACCAAGCTGATCGGCGGCCACGCCGACCTCCTGCTCGGGCTCGCGGTCGGCGACGCCGCCTGCGCCGAGGCGATGCGCGCGCACCGCACCGACTACGGCGCGGTGCCCGGCGCGCTCGAGGCGTTCCTCGCCCTGCGCGGCCTGCGCACCCTGGCCGTGCGGCTCGAGCGCGCCCAGGCGAACGCCGCGGCGATCGCCGCCTTCCTCGACGCCGACCCGCGGGTCGCGCGCGTCCTCTACCCGGGGCTCGTGGCGCATCCCGGCCACGCGGTGGCGGCCCGCCAGATGGCGGGCTTCGGGACGATGCTGTCCTTCGAGCTCGTCGGCGAGCCAGAGCGCGCAACCGCGCTCTGCCAGGCGGTGCGCGTCCTCGGGCACGCGACCAGCCTCGGCGGCGTCGAGTCGCTCGTCGAGCACCGCGGGGCGAAGGACTGGGAGCGGCGGATGGGCACCCCGCCGGGGCTGATTCGGCTGTCGGCCGGGATCGAGCACCCCGACGACCTCATCGCCGACCTCGGGCAGGCGCTCGCGGCGGCCTGCGGCGGCTGACCGGGGCGCCGGGTGGCGAGGGACCTCCCGATCGCGAAGCTGCTGGCGGAGCTCGGCTACCGCACGGACGCCGCACAGGCCGCCGCCCGCGCGGCGCTCGAGCACGACGGCGTCACGCGGCCCGGCAAGGAGCGCATCGCGGAGTGGAAGCGGCCGGACGCGGAGGCCGTGCTCGCGGCGCGCGTGGCGCTGCTGTGCCCCGCCTGCCGGGAGGCCGGCCTCGGCACGGACGTGCCGGACCCGGTCGAGGCGGGAACGGGCGACCGCTGCTGGGTCTGCGAGGGCAGCGCGAACCGCCGCGGAGCGCTCGCCTTCGAGCGGGCGTGCGCGCGGGCCGGGTTCCGGCGGGTGATCGTGGTCGGCGGCAGCCCCGACATCCGACGCGAGCTGCCGGGCCTCCTGCCCGGCCTCGACCTGCGCGTGGTCGACGGCACGGTCGCGCGGCCCGGCCGCGACGTCCAGCGCGAGGCGGACGGGGCCGATCTCGTGCTGCTGCTCGGCTCGACCGAGCTCAACCACACGGTCTCGGCGACCTGGGCGGGGCCCAAGACCGTGGCGACCCAGTCCCGGGGGATCTCGGCGTTCCTGCTCGAGGCGGCGGCGAAGGTCGGCGACCGCGCCGGGCGCGCTGGACGCTGACCCGGCCGGCCGGTAGCCTGACCATGAGGTCGGGAGGCGCGGCATGCATGACGTGATCGTGATCGGGGCGGGGTTCGCGGGCTGCGCGGCGGCGCGCGAGGTGCGCCGCGCCGGGCGCGAGCCGCTGATCATCGAGGCCCGCGACCGCATCGGCGGCCGCACCTGGACGGACGACTGGGACGGCCAGCGGTTCGAGCGCGGCGGCAACTACTTCCACTGGTTCCAGCCGCACGTCTGGACCGAGATCACGGCCGCGGGCGTCACGGCCCTGGCTCCGCCGGTCGGCGACGCCGTGCACTGGACCGTCAATGATGAGGTCCGCACAGGCTCCCGGGAGGAGCGCGAGGCGCTCAACGAGTCGGCCTGGGCCAAGTACAACGAGGGCTCGTGGGCGATCCTCCCCGAGCCCCACGCCCCGCTGCGGCACCCGGACCGGATCGCCCGGCTCGACGGGATGACGATCCAGCAGCGGATCGACGAGCTCGACCTGACCGACGACGAGCGCGCGCTCCTGATGGTGGAGTGCCAGGGCGTCGCCAGCGGCCACCTCGATGACGCCGGCGCCCTCTCGGTGCTGCGCTGGCACGCGCTGTCGGGACACACCCTCGCCAACACCCAGGAGACCGCCGGCGGCTACACGGTCGCGGAGGGGACGATCGGGTTCCTGCAGCCGATCCTCGACGCCGCCGCCTGCGAGCTGCGGCTCGAGGCGCCGGTCGAGGCGGTCGAGCAGGACGGCGACCGCGTGATCGTCACGCTGCGCTCCGGCGAGGCGCTGCCGGCTCGGGCCTGCGTGGTCACGGCGCCGCTCAACGCGCTCGGGTCGATCCGCTTCGAGCCGGGCCTGAGCGAGGTCAAGCGCTCCGGCATCGCGCTCGGCCAGGCCGGCATCGGCAGCAAGGTGATGCTGAAGGTGCGCACGCCCGGGGGCCCCGTGTCCGGCATGCACCCGGACCACCCCTTCGGCTTCATCGGCACGATCTTCGACCTGCCCGGCGACGAGCAGATCCTCGTCTGCTTCGGCAACGACGGTGCCGCGATCGTCCACGACGACCTCGCCTGGGCCCAGCGCGAGCTGGACCGCGCGATCCCCGGCTGCGAGGTGGTCGGCATGAACTGCCACGACTGGCTCGGCGACGAGTACTCCCGCGGCACGTGGGGGATCCACCGCCCGGGCTGGTACGCGACGCACCACGCGGAGATGCAGCGGCCCGAGGGACGCGTGATCCTCGCCAACTCGGACTTCGCCGACGGCTGGGCCGGCTTCGTCGACGGCGCACTCGAGTCGGGCAAGCGGGGCGGCGCCTGGGCCGCCCGCGTCGACTGAGCCGGGCGCCCGCGCCGCGCCCGGAGGCGTCCGCGCCGGGCCTGCGTCCGCCTGCGCGAATTCGGCCTGCAAACGGATCGATTCGGTGACACTTTTCAGACCGATTTGCAATTCGGTCTGATTTTCGGTACAGTCTGCGGCACCGAGAGCTGAGAGGTCGACGGATGTACGACTACGGGTTCTTCTCGTACGACTCCAAAGAGGACATGCTGGAGCGCTCGCGGGCGTTCTGGAACCCCGACAAGACCGACTTCTGGCAGGACGCCGGCATCGACCTCGTCATCGACCGCCGCGAGGGCTACCTGTTCTGGGACATGGCCGGCCGCCGGCTGATCGACCTCCACCTCAACGGCGGCACGTACAACCTCGGGCACCGCAACCCGGAGCTGATCGCCACGCTCGAGCAGGCAATGCAGCACTTCGACATCGGCAACCACCACTTCCCCGCGCTCGCGCGCACCGCGCTCGCCGAGGCGCTCGTCAAGACCGCGAGCCCGAACATGCGCCGCGTGATCTACGGCTCGGGCGGCGGCGAGGCCGTCGACATCGCGCTCAAGACGGCCCGCCACACCAAGCAGCGGCGCAAGATCGTCTCGATCATCAAGGCCTACCACGGCCACACCGGCGTCGCCGTCGGCACGGGCGACGAGCGCTTCTCGAAGCTGTTCCTGTCCGACCACCCGGACGAGTTCGTGCAGGTCCCGTTCAACGACCTGAACGCGATGGAGGACGCGCTGCGCGGCCGCGACGTCGCCGGCGTGATCATGGAGACGATCCCCGCCACGTACGGCTTCCCGCTGCCGGAGCCCGGCTACCTGCAGGCCGTCAAGCGCCTCTGCGAGGAGTACGACACGCTCTACATCGCCGACGAGGTGCAGACCGGCCTGATGCGCACCGGCGAGATGTGGGGCATCTCGAAGGCCGGCGTCGAGCCGGACATCATGGTGATCGGCAAGGGCATCACCGGCGGCATGTACCCGATCGCCTGCGTCGTCGTCTCCGAGGAGTGCTCCGCCTGGCTGAAGGAGGACGGCTTCGGGCACATCTCCACCGGCGGCGGCGGCGAGCTCGGCTGCGTCGTCAGCCTCAAGGTGCTCGAGATCTGCGGCCGCCCCGAGGTGCGCTCGATGGTGCACTACATCGCGGAGCGCTTCCAGCAGGGCCTGCGCCAGATCCAGGAGATCTACCCCGACTGGTTCATCGGCATCCGCCAGGACGGCGTCGTGATGGGCCTCGAGTTCAACCACCCGACGGGCGCCAAGATCGTCATGAAGCACCTCTACGCGCACGGGGTGTGGGCGATCTTCTCGACGCTCGACCCGCGCATCCTGCAGTTCAAGCCCGGCATCCTGCTCAGCCCCGAGCTGGTCGACGAGATCCTCGACCGCACCGAGGTCGCGATCGGCAAGGCCTACGCCGAGTTCAAGGCCGGCTCCCGCCAGGCGGTGACGGCGTGACCGTGATCGAGATCGACCGCCGCGAGCCCCCCGGGGCGGCGCGCGCCGCGATGATGCTGCAGCGCGCCCACTGGGCCGCCGAGCTGTTCGCCCGCTACGACATCGAGCGCGTGCGCCGCATCCTCGACGCCGTCGCCCAGGCCGCCGAGGCCCACGCCGAGCGCTACGCCGAGTGGGCCGTCGAGGAGACGGGCATGGGCGTCGTCGAGCACAAGGTGATCAAGAACGTCGCCTGCTCGCGCGACCTGTGGGCCCGCTACCGCGACCACGACTACGTCTCGCCGCGCACGCTCGATGACGACAAGGTGCTCGAGCTGCCGCGCCCCGCCGGCGTCGTGTTCGCGCTGACGCCGACCACCAACCCGATCGCCACCACCTACTTCAAGGTGCTGCT
This sequence comes from Gaiellales bacterium, assembly GCA_030831375.1. Lineage (GTDB taxonomy): Bacteria > Actinomycetota > Thermoleophilia > Gaiellales > F1-60-MAGs149 > F1-60-MAGs149. Next base: position 7,885 of record JAURLF010000211.1, read on the forward strand.
GGCCCTGATGACGCGCAACGCGATCGTCGTCAGCCCGCACCCGGGCGCGAAGGCGGTCTGCGCCGACGCCGTCCGCGTCCTCTCCGACGCCGCCGTCCAGGCGGGCGCCCCCGACGGCTGCATCCAGGTCGTCGAGGAGCCCTCGATCCCGCTGATCGAGGCGCTGATGACGGACCAGACGACCGACGTGATCGTCGCGACCGGCGGCAACGCCGTCGTGCGCGCCGCCTACCGCTCCGGCAACCCCGCGATCGGCGTCGGCCCCGGCAACGTGCCGTCCTTCCTCGACGCCACCGCCGACATCCCCGCCGCCGCCCGGCTGATCGTCGAGTCCAAGTCCTTCGACAACTCGATCCTCTGCACGAACGAGAGCGCCGTGATCGTCGAGGAGGAGGCCGCCGACCAGCTCGTGCGCGAGCTCGGCCGGGCGGGCGCGCACGTCTGCTCCCCCGAGGAGGTCGAGCTCGTCCGCGAGCGCCTCTTCCCCGAGGGCCGCATGCGCCTCGACCTGATCGGCAAGGACGCGACCGTCCTCGCCGAGGAGGCGGGGCTGAAGGTGGCGCCGACGACACGCGTGATCGTGGCGCCCTTCTCGCTCGTCGTGCCCGAGGAGCCGCTCGCCCGCGAGAAGCTGTTCCCCGTGCTCGGCCTCGTGCGCGTCCCCAACACGCGCGCCGGCATCTCGGCCGCGCAGGCGATGCTGCGCATCACGGGCGCCGGCCACTCCGCCTCGATCCACTCGACGCGGGCCCAGACGATCATGGAGTACGGCGCCGCCGTGAAGGTGCTGCGCGTCTCCGTCAACGTCGGCAACAGCCTCGGCTCCGCCGGCGTGCTGACGAACCTGGCGCCGACGATGACGATCGGCACGGGCTTCTACGGGCGCTCGTCGCTCGGCGAGAACCTCGAGCCGCGCCATCTCGTCAACTGGACGCGCGTCGCCTACAACGCGGACCGCTCCGTGCCGTTCGACGACTTCGCCGGCATGCAGCCGTGGCGGCTCGACGCCGTCCGGCACGCCTCCGCGCCCGCCCCCGCCGCCGAGGCGGCCCCCGCCGTCGAGACGGACCTCCTGCGCGAAGAGGTCCGCCGCCTGATCCTCGAGGAGCTCAAGGAGCTGACCCGCCAGTGAACGAGACCGCCGTCGAGCTCCGCTCCTGCATCTACCTCGACCAGCTGCAGCCGCAGACCATGTGCTACCTCGGCTCGTGGATCAAGGGCCGCCTCCCCCGCGCCGGCATGGCCGCGCAGATCATCGAGGTCGCGCCCGGCCTCGACATCGAGGCCCTCACCGACACGGCGCTCAAGCACGATCGCGTCGAGGCCGGCATCCTCTTCGTGGAGCGCACCTTCGGCTACCTCGAGATGCATTCGCAGTCCCCGGCCGCGGTCAAGTCCGCCACGAGCGCCGTCCTCGACGCGCTCGACCTGTCCGCGCAGGACTCCGTCAAGCCGAAGATCCTCGCCCGCAAGGTGATCAGCCGCGTCGACGGCCAGCACGCCTTCCTGATCAACCGCAACAAGGTCGGCTCGATGCTCCTGCCCGGCGAGTCGCTGTTCGTGCTCGAGGTCCAGCCCGCCTCGTACGCCATCCTCGCCACCAACGAGGCCGAGAAGGCCGCCCGCATCAAGGTCATCGACTACCGCATGATCGGCGCCACCGGCCGCGTCTACATCTCCGGCGAGGAGGCCGACGTGCGCGCTGCCGGCGAAGCCGCGATCGCGGCCCTGGAGGCGATCCGGTGAGCGAGCCGACCGGCAGCGGCGAGATGCACGCGGCGCTGAAGACGGCGCTGCAGGAGCTCCTGCCCGACATGCTGCGCGACCACGCGCACGGTCCCGCGCCCGTACCGCAGGTGCCCGCGCCGCCCGTCGCCCAGACGCTGCGCCCGAGCACGTGGGACCCCGCCGACCAGGCGCCCGACCCGGCCGGCCGCACCGCCGCCGCGCCTGCCGCGACCCCCGCCGCCGGGGGCACGCGCGTCGAGCACGTGCGCCTGCAGACCGACCGTGACCTCGACGCGTTCGTGCGCGCCCTCGCGCACCGCCTCGAGAGCCCCGCGGAGCGCGCCGCCGTGATCGCCGGCCGGCTCCGCTTCACCCTGTCGGGCGGCCACGCGGCCGCACCCGGCGCCCCGTCCGCGGACGCCCAGCGCGTCGAGCGGGGCGCCGTCACCGAGCGCGTCGTCGAGCGCGCCGCCACGGCCGGGGGCGTGCTCGTCCTCGGCCCGAAGGCGGTCCTGACCCCGATGGGCAAGGACCGCGCCCGGGCGCTCGGCGTCCGCATCGAGAGGGAGGCCTCATGCTGAAGGGAACCGTCAAGGGCTCCGTGTGGGCGACCAAGCGCGTGGACGACGTGCCGCACGGGGCGTTTCTGGAGGTCGAGCTGGAGGCGGGCGGATCGCTCGTCGCCTTCGACGTCCTCGGGTCGGGGGCGGGCGAGCGCGTGCTCGTCGCCACCGGCTCCGTCGCCGCGTCGCGCTTCGCGCCGCAGCACCCGCCGATCGACGCGCTGATCGTCGGGATCATCGACAGCGAGTAGCCACCAACCACCTGCACCACCCACCCCAGCTGGACGAGACAGAAAGAAGGAGGAACACGAGATGTCGGAAGCACTGGGCATGATCGAGACCAAGGGGTACGTCGCGGCGCTGGCCGCGGCGGACGCCATGGTGAAGGCCGCCAACGTGACCATCGTCGGTCGCGAGGAGGTCGGCGACGGGCTCGTGGCCGTCGTCATCCAGGGCGACGTCGGTGCCGTCAAGGCGGCGACCGAGGCCGGCTCGGAGACCGCGTCGACGGTCGGCGAGCTCGTCTCCGCCCACGTGATCCCGCGCCCGCATGCGGAGCTCGGCAAGCACTTCACGGCGGGCAAGTAGGGAGCGCGCGATGGCCGGGCCGGATATCGAGCTGCGCGTCTACCTCCCCATCCCCGAGCTGCGCCGGCAGTTCGCGGCCTACATGGGGACGCCGACGCGCGCCCGCGGGTACCCCCCGATGGAGGGCGACCACGCCCTGATCGTGGAGGTCGCCCCCGGCCTGGCCATCGAGCGCGTCATCGACCTCGCGCTGAAGGCCGTGCCCGAGGTCGAGCCGGGGATCCTCTTCGTCGAGCGCCAGTTCGGCGTGCTCGAGCTGCACGCAGCGGACGCCGCGGCCGTTGAGCGTGCCGGCGAGGCGATCCTCGCCGGCATCGGCGCGGAGGCCTCGCACCAGCTGAAGCCGCGGATCCTCTACTCGGACGTGATCGAGGACATCACGGACCAGCACGCGGTGATCGTGAACCGCAACCGGCAGGCCTCGATGGTGCTGCCCGGCGAGACGCTGCTCGTGTACGAGATGACGCCGGCCCTGTTCGCCGCGATGGCCGCGAACGAGGCGGAGCGCGTCGCGCCCGACGTCACGGTCGTCGACATCGCGATGATCGGCGCGACGGGTCGGATCTACATGAGCGGGCCGACGGAGAGCGTCGTGCGGGCACGCGACGAGATCACCCGCGTGCTCGAGTCCGTCGTCGGACGCGATCACGCGTAGGCCTCTATGCTGCCGCCCCAGAGGAGGACCTGATGGGTGGCACTGCGGACCAGGATGCGATCGATCGGCTGGCCCGTGCGGCGCTCGCGCCGTACGGGATCGGCGAGGACGCCGCGCTGCGGCTCGTCAACGTCTCGGAGAACTACACCTACCGCGTCGATGACCCGGCGACGGGCCGAGCCTACGCGGTGCGCCTGCACCGGCCCGGCTACCACTCCGCGGAGGCGATCGCCTCCGAGCTGATGTGGATCGAGGCCCTGCGCGCCGACGGCGTTGTCGACAGCGTCGTGGCCGTCCCCACGGCCGACGGGCGTCTCGTCACCCAGGTCTCCCTGCCCGACGTCGAGGAGCGCAACGTCGTGCTGTTCGAGTGGGCCGAGGGCGCGCCGCCCGACCCCGACGCCGCCGACCCCCTGCCGGGCTACCGCACGCTCGGCCGCATCGCGGCGCGCATGCACGGCCACTCCCGCCGCTGGCCGCGGCCCGCGTCCTTCACGCGCCTCTCGTGGGACTTCGACCACACGCTCGGCGCACACGGCCACTGGGGCCGCTGGCAGGACGGCGTCGGCGTCGAGGGCGACACGCTCGACCTGTTCCAGCGCACCGTCGACGTGATCGAGCGCCGGCTCGTCGCCTACGGCACGGGGCCGGATCGGTTCGGCCTGTGCCACTCCGATCAGCGCCTCGCCAACCTGCTCGAGCACGGCGACGAGATCCGCGTGATCGACTTCGACGACTGCGGCTTCGGCTGGTTCATGTACGACTACGCAACGACGGTGTCGTTCTTCGAGGAGCACCCGCGCGAGCCGGAGTTCCGGGCGGCGTGGATCGAGGGCTATCGCGAGGTGGCCTCGATCGCCGCGGAGGACGAGGCCGAGCTGGACACCTTCGTGATGCTGCGGCGGATGCTGCTCGTCACGTGGATCGGATCCCACTACGCCTTCGCCACGGAGGCGCAGGAGCTGGGCGAGGGCTTCACGGTCGACACCGTGCCCCTCGCCGAGGCCTACCTGACCAAGTACGAGTGAGAAGCGAGGAGACCTGATGAGCAGCATGTTCACCACCCTCGAGGGCCGCAGCGTCCTCGTCACCGGCGGCACCAAGGGCATCGGCCTGGGCATCGCCCGCGCCTTCACGCGGGCGGGCTGCAGGGTCGTCATCACCGGTCGCGACGCGGCCACGGGCGAGGCCGCCGTCGCGGCGCTCGGCGACGGCGCGTCCTTCGTGCAGGGCGACGTCGGCAAGGCCGCCGACTGCAAGCAGGCCGTGGACGAGACCGTGGCCCGCCACGGCGGGCTCGACGTCGTCTGCGCCAACGCCGGCGTGTACCCGGACTGCCGCGTCGAGGACATGACGGAGGAGACCCTCGACGAGATCATCAACACGAACCTCAAGGGCAACATCCTGACCGTTCGGCACGCGATCCCCGCGCTCGAGGCATCCGGCCACGGCCGCGTGATCCTGACCTCCTCCATCACCGGCCCCAACACGGGCTTCCCGGGCTGGTCGCACTACGGCGCCACGAAGGCGGGGCAGCTGGGCTTCATGCGCACCGCCGCGATCGAGCTCGCGCCGAAGCGGATCACGGTCAACGCCGTCCTGCCGGGCAACATCGTCACCGGTAGCCTCGAGGACCTCGGCGAGGACTACGTCAACCAGTCGATCGCGACGATCCCGATGGGGGCCCTCGGCGATCTCGACGACATCGGCTACGCGGCGCTGTTCTTCGCCACCGACGAGGCCAA
>JAURLF010000212.1 GCA_030831375.1 Gaiellales bacterium
AGGGGACGCCGATCAGGACGGCGCCGGCGGCGACGAGCAGGGCGAGGGCGGCGGTGCGCAGCGCGGCCGGCCCGAGGCCCCCGACGTCCGGGGCGGAGTCGCCCGCCGCGGCGCGCAGGGCGAGGTACGCGACCGGGGCCACGGCGAGCAGGACCGCCGGCAGGGCGGCGAGCGCCAGGAGCGCCCGCCGCCCGCGCGGGATGGCGGCGACGCTCAGGTCACGAGCCCCGCGTCGCGGATCATCTGCACGGTGGTCTCGAGGTCCTCGGCGAGGGCCGCGAGGTCGATGTCGGGGCCGCCGGCCTCCGACAAGGGCGGCAGGTCGGCGGTCGCCTCGAGGCCGGGCTGGGCCTCGTTGAGGGGGTACTCGCGCTCCTCGGCGTCGTTGGCGAAGAAGACCTGCCCCTCGGTGAGCAGCCAGTTGACGAAGGTGCGCGCCTCCTCGGGCTGATCGGCCGAGGCGAGGATGCCGACTGCGGAGACGTTGGCGAACGAGCCGATGTCGGCCGGGCTGAAGCCGTGGTTGGCGACCGGCGCCCCGGGGTCGGAGGCGAGCTTCTCGTACAGGTAGTAGTGGTTGACGAGACCGGTGTCGACCTCGCCCGAGGCGATCGCGTCGACGATCTGGCTGTTCTTCTCGTAGCTGCGCGCGTGCTCGGCGAGGCCGTCCAGCCAGGCCTGCGTCTGGTCGTCGCCGAGCGTCTCGCGCATCGCGCTGACGAAGCCGACAAAGGAGGCGTTCGCGGGGGCGACGCCGACGTCGCCGAGCGCCCACTCGGGGTCGGCGAGGTCGAGGACGGAGTCGGGCAGCTGCGCGGGGTCGACGCGCTCGGTGTTGTAGGTGAGGACGCGCACGCGGCCGGTCACGCCGATCCAGCGCCCGTCCGGGTCCTGGAAGCGGGCCGGGATCAGGGCGCGGTCGGCCTCGGGCAGCCCGGCGAGGAGGCCGTCGAGGACGCCGATCGAGCCGGCGTCCTGCGCGTAGAAGACGTCGGCGGGGGAGGCCGAGCCCTCCTCGAGGATCGTGGCGGCGAGCGCCGGCGAGTCGCCGTAGCGGACGTCGAGCTCGATGCCGGTGTCCTCGGTGAAGCGGGCGTAGAGCGGCTCGACGAGCTCCTGCTCGCGGCCGGAGTAGACGACCAGCCGGTCGCCGTCCCCGGAGCCGCCGCAGGCGGCGAGGATGCCGGCGGCGAGGGTGACCAGGGCGAGCAGGGCGGTGGCGGGGCGGCGGGGCATGAGCGGGCGGGTCCTTCCGGAAATGTCGTGAGGGTAGCCTAATGAACGGCCGGCGCGGACCTTAGGTCAACCTAATGTGATCTGTCAAGACGTCCACCCGGCGGGGCCCGTCGGCGAGTCCCGATACCCTGTTGGGCGCAATGGCGCTGTCCTTCGTCACCTCCGGCCAGTCGCACGGGCCCGGCATCGTCGCGATCCTCAGCGGCCTGCCCGCGGGCCTCCGGCCGGACCGCGAGCGCCTCCAGCGCGACCTCGCCCGCCGCCAGGCAGGCTACGGGCGATCGCCGCGCCAGTCGATCGAGACGGATGAGGCCACGATCCTCGGCGGCATGCGCCACGGGCGCACGCTCGGCGGACCGCTGGCGCTGATGGTCCAGAACCGCGACCACGCCAACTGGGGCGCCGCGCAGAGCGCGTGGCCCGTCACCGACGAGGAGCTGGCGGAGGTCGCCGCGCGCCGCACCCGCACCGTCGTCGTGCCGAGACCCGGCCATGCCGATCTCGCCGGCGTCCTCAAATACGAGCTGCCCGACGTGCGCGACGTGCTCGAGCGCGCCTCGGCTCGCGAGACCTCCGCGCGCGTCGCGGTCGGCGCGCTCTGCAAGGACCTCCTGGAGGCGATCGGCATCACCGTGCACGGCCATGTCGTGCGCGTCGGCTCGGTCGCCGCGCCCGCCTACGGCGACCTCGGCCCCGCCGACTTCGCTGCCCTCGAGGAGCGCCAGGTCGGCTGCCTCGACGCCGGCGTGGACGCCGCGATGGTGGAGGAGATCGAGGGGGCCAAGCGCGACAAGGACACCCTCGGCGGGATCATCGAGGTGCGCGCCTTCGGCTGCCCGCCCGGCCTCGGCTCGTACGCCTCCGAGGAGCTCCGCCTCGACGCCCGCATCGCGGGCGCCGCGATGGGCATCCAGGCGATGAAGGCCGTCGAGATCGGCGAGGGCTGGGACAATGCGGCGAAGCGCGGCAGCGCCGTCCACGACGAGCTCCGCTACGAGGGCGGCTACCGCCGCGACACGAACCGCGCGGGCGGGCTCGAGGGCGGCATGACCAACGGCGAGCCGATGGTCGTGCGGATCGCGATGAAGCCGCTGCCGACGCTGATGAAGCCGCTCAGGACGGCCGCGCTCGACACGCACGAGCCGGCGGAGGCGCTCGTCGAGCGCTCCGACACGACCGCGATCTGGGCGGCCGCCGTGGTCGCCGAGGCCGTGATCGCCTTCGAGCTGGCGCGCGCCGCCAAGGAGAAGTTCGGCGGCGACGCGATCGGCGACTTCGTCGCCGCGCACGCCCACTACCTGTCGCGCATCCCCTGGTCGCCCGAGGCGCCGTGAGCGCGCGCCCCGACGTCCTCGTCGGCTTCATGGGTGCCGGCAAGACGACGATCGGCACGCGCCTCGCCGAGCTGCGCGGCGGCGCCTTCTGCGACGTCGACCGCGAGATCGAGCGGCGCACGTCCCGCTCGATCCCCGACCTCTTCACCGACGGCGAGGAGGCCTTCCGCGACCTCGAGGAGTCCGTCATCCGCGAGCTCGTCGAGGGTGCCGGAACGGCGGTGATCGCCCTCGGCGGCGGCGCGCTCGGCCGCCACGGCACGCGGCGGCTGCTCGCCGAGCGCGCCCGCGTCCTCTTCCTCGACGCGCCCCTCGACGTGCTCTGGGCCCGGGTCGAGGCCGACGGCGGCGCGGGCACGCGCCCGCTCGCGGTCAGCCGCCACCGCTTCGAGGACCTCCACCTGCAGCGGCGCATGCTGTACATGACGGCCGCCGACGCCGTCGTCGACGCGACGGCCCCGCCCGACGTCGCCGCCGTGGCCTGCCGTGACGCCGGCACCGTGCGCACGGGAGCGCTCGAGCGCATCGGCGAGCTCGCCGACGGGCGCCGCTGCCTGATCGTCGTCGACGCGCCCGTCGCCGACCGCGTCCCCGACCACGGCCCGCGCGTCGTGCTGCCCGGCGGGGAGCAGGTCAAGTCCACCGCCACGCTCGAGCTGCTGTGGCGCGCGATGGCCGAGCACGAGCTCGAGCGCCGCGACCTCGTCTGCGCCGTCGGCGGCGGCGCCGTCACGGACGTCGCCGGCTTCGCCGCCGCCACCTTCCGGCGCGGCCTCGACTGGGCCTCCTGCCCGACCACCCTCGTGGGGCAGGTCGACGCCGGAATCGGCGGCAAGACCGGCATCGACGTCTCCGCCAAGAACGACGTCGGCGCCTTCCACCCGCCCGTCGCCGTCCTCTCCGACCCGACGCTGCTCGCCACCCTGCCCGACCGCGAGTGGTCGGCCGGCTTCGCCGAAACGCTCAAGACCGCGCTCGTCGCCGGCGAACCCCTGTGGCCGCTCGTCGCGAGCTGGCCCGTCGGCCGCGGCCCCGACGAGGCCCACCCCGAGCTCGTCCGTCGCGCCGCCGCCCTCAAGGAGCGCGTCGTCGCCAGCGACCCGCGTGAGGCCGGCGAGCGCGCGGTCCTCAACCTCGGCCACACGATCGGCCACGGCGTCGAGCACGCCGCCGGGGGCGCGCTCCTGCATGGCGAGGCGATCGCCGTCGGCCTCGCCGCCGCGCTGGACCTCTCCGTCGAGCACGCGGGCCTCGATCCCGTGGTGCGCGACGAGGCGCTCCGGGTGCTGACCCGCCAGGGCCTCGCCGCGACGGCCCCCGGCCTCGCCCCGGACGCCGTGCTCGACGCGATGCGCGCCGACAAGAAGCGCGTCGCGGGCCGGCACCGGTTCGTGCTGCTCGAGGCGCCCGGCCGGGCGATCTGGGGCGTCGAGCTCGACGACGCCGCCGTCGAGCGGGCCGTCACCCGCGCCGTCGCCTGAGCGCCGCCTAGACTGCGGCCATGATCGCGGTCCTCAACGGCGTGAACCTGAACATGCTCGGCCGGCGCGACCCGGCCCAGTACGGCACCCTCACGCTCAGCGAGCTCGAGGGCCAGGTCTACGCGTGGGCGGGCGAGCTACGGGTGACGGCGCGCTGCCTGCAGACCAACCACGAGGGCGCCTACATCGACCAGATCCACGAGGCGATCGGCTGGTCGCGCGGGATGATCGTCAACCCGGGCGCGTGGACGCACTACAGCTACGCGATCCGCGATGCGCTCGAGATCGTCGAGGCGCCCGTGGTCGAGGTGCACCTGTCCGACATCGCGCAGCGCGAGGAATGGCGCCGCCGCTCGGTGATCGGGGACGTCGTCGACCACACGATCTCCGGGCAGGGTCCGGACGGCTACCGGCAGGCCCTCGCCTGGCTCGCCGCCGCGCTCGCCGATGGATGAGCATGCGGCGCGCCTCGAGCGCGCCCGCGCCGCTCTGCCCGCGGCGGGCGTCGACGCGCTCGTCGTCACGGACCTCCTCAACGTCCGCTACCTGAGCGGCTACACCGGCTCGAACGGGATCGTGGTCGTGTCCGCCGGGCGCGCGGTGCTCGCCACCGACTTCCGCTACCAGGAGGCCGTCAAGCCGCTGCGCTCCGTCCTCGATGTGGAGATCCTCGACCGCGACATCCTCGCCCGCACGGCCGAGGGCCTCGCGGTGCTCGCCCCGGGCGCCGTCCGCGTCGGCTTCGAGGCGTCGCTCGCCTACGGCGCCGCGGAGCGGCTGCGCGAGCTCGCCCCCGCCGGCGTCGAGGCGGTCCCCGTCGACGGCCTGGTCGAGGGCCTGCGCCGCGTCAAGAGCGCCACCGAGATCGCCGCCACGCGCCGCGCCTCCGACGTCCTCGAGGAGGTCTACCTCGAGCTCGCCGCGGGGCCGCTCGTCGGGCGCACCGAGGCCGAGGTGGCCTGGTGGATCGAGCGCCGGATCCGCGAGGCGGG
>JAURLF010000213.1 GCA_030831375.1 Gaiellales bacterium
GCGATCAGCGGCACCGAGGCCGCGCGCGGGTCGGCCGGGTCGGCGAGGACGACGACGTCCCACGGGGCGAAGCGCCGGTCGACGACGTCGCGCAGGGCGCGCGTGGCGGGGTCGGCCGGGTCGCCGATGATCGCGATCTCGCGCGGCGTCGCGGTCGCCTGCTGCACCATCCCGAGCAGCGTCCCGAACACGTTCGGGTGGCGCTCGAGGACGGCGCGGACGGCGCCGACGGAGGCGAGCGCGGTCTCCTCCCAGGCCGCGTCGCCCCAGATCCGGCCGAGCCGGACGAGGCACGAGGCGATCAGGCTCGAGCCACTCGGCGTCGGCTGGTCCTCGACGGACTTGGTGCGCGCGACGAGCCGCTCGGCGTCCTCGGCGGCGAGGTGGAAGCCGCCGCGCTCGGGGTCGTGGAAGCGCCGCAGCGCCTCCTCCGTCAGCCGCCGCGCCTCGAGCAGGTGCGCGAGGTCGCCGGTCGCGGCGTGCAGGCGCAGGAGGCCGTCGGCGACGGCGCCGTAGTCCTCCGAGAAGCCGGCGGCCGTGCCAGGCACGCCGCGCCACGAGCGGATCAGCGTGCCGTCGGGACGGGTCAGGTGCTCCATCACGAAGGCGGCGATCCGCTCTCCGCGCGCGACGAGGCGGGGCTCGCCGAGCAGGCGCCCCGCGTCGGCGTAGGCCGCGATCGCGAAGCCGTTCCAGGCGGCGAGCGCCTTGTCGTCGCGACCCGGCTGGGGGCGCAGGTCCCGGGCGGCGTGGAGCGCGGCGCGGGCCCCTTCGAAGCGCTCGCGGGCCTCGTCCTCGGCGAGGCCGAGGCGCTCGGCCGCCTCCTCGATCGGCGCCACGACGCTGAGGACGGTGGCGCCGGAGTGCTCGAAGTTGCCCTCCGGGGTGACGTGCCAGACGTCCTTGACGAGGGCCCGGTCGACGGGGTCGGACAGGATCGTGTCGATCTGCTCCGGCGTCCAGACGAAGGTCAGGCCCTCGACGCCGTCGGTGTCGGCGTCCTGGCCGGAGGCGAGGCCGCCCTCGGGCAGGCTCAGCTCGCGGTCCATGTAGTCGAGCGTCGTCAGCGCGACCTGTCGGTAGCGCTCCGAGCCGGCGGCGAGCGCCGCGTGCGCGTAGGCCGAGGCCAGGAGCGCGTTGTCGTAGAGCATCTTCTCGAAGTGCGGCACGAGCCAGTGGCCGTCGACGGCGTAGCGGTGGAAGCCGCCGCCGATCTGGTCGTGGATGCCGCCGTCGGCCATCCGCTCGAGCGTCAGGCGCGACATGTACTCGCCGTCGCGGCCGCGCTCGCGGTCGGCGCATCCGAACAGAAACGGGAAGATCGGGCTCGGCGGGAACTTCGGCGCCCCGCCGAAGCCGCCGTGCACCTGGTCGAAGATCGTCGCGAGCTTGCCGATCGCGCGGTCGATCATGGCGCCGCCCGGCGCGTCGTCGTGCTCGGCGGCCTCCGAGGCGTGGCGGTCGTTGGTGGCCCTGAGGGCGGTGGCGATCCGTGCGGCCTGGGCCTCGACATCGCCGCGGCGCTCGGCGTAGGTCTGGCTGACCGCCTCGAGCACCTGCGTGAAGGCGGGCATCCCCGGTCGCGCGACCGGCGGGAAGTACGTGCCGCCGTAGAAGGGCCGGCCGTCCGGCGTCAGCCAGACGGTCATCGGCCAGCCGCCGTGCCCGGTCAGCCCGACGACGGCCTCCATGTAGAGGGCGTCGACGTCCGGGCGCTCTTCGCGGTCGACCTTGACGTTGACGAACAGGCGGTTCATGACCGCGGCGGTGGCGGCGTCCTCGAAGGACTCATGCGCCATCACGTGGCACCAGTGGCAGGAGGCGTAGCCGACGCTGAGCAGGACGGGCACGTCACGCTCGCGCGCTTCGGTGAAGGCCCCCTCGCCCCACGGGTGCCAGTCGACGGGGTTGTCCTCGTGCTGCTTGAGGTACGGGGAGGTCTCGGCGGCGAGGCGGTTCGGCATCAGGGGGATCTTCGCAGCCGGGAGCGGATTGGGCCGGCGGCGTCCCCCCGGGCGCCGCCGGCCTGACCGGTCAGCCCTTCGGCTGCGGGACGATGCGGATGTACGGCTTCGGCTCGTCCCAGCCCTCGGGCCAGATCTCCTTCGCCTGCTCGTTGTTGACCGAGCCGGCGATGATGACGTCGCCGCCCTGCTGCCACTGGGCGGGCGTCGCGACCTTGTGGTTCGCGGTCAGCTGCAGCGAGTCGATCACGCGCAGGATCTCGTCGAAGTTGCGGCCGGTGGTCATCGGGTAGGCGAGGACCAGCTTGATCTTCTTGTCGGGGCCGATCACGAAGACGTTGCGCACCGTCATGTTGTCCATCGGGGTGCGCTCGTCCGAGTCGCCCTCGACCTCGGCCGGGAGCATGTCGTAGAGCTTCGCGACGGTGAAGTCGGCGTCGCCGATGATCGGGTAGTTCGGGCGGTGGCCCTGCGTCTCCTCGATGTCGTCGGCCCAGGCCTCGTGCTTGTCGACGCGGTCGACGGACAGGCCGATCACCTTCACGCCGCGCCGCTCGAACTCGCCGTTGATGGAGGCCATGTAGCCGAGCTCGGTCGTGCAGACCGGGGTGAAGTTCTTGGGGTGCGAGAAGAGGACGGCCCACGAGTCGCCGATCCAGTCGTGGAAGTCGATCTCGCCCTCGGTGGTCTGGGCGGTGAAGTTCGGGGCGGTGTCGTTGATGCGCGGCATGGTGCTCCTCGGGGGGGTGTCCCTCCTCACGCTATTGCATGAGGATTGCTTTTATCTCTGATCACGTCGAGTTATAGCAGGGATGCGCCGGCCCGCCAGCGGTCAGAGGCAGGCGACGCCGACCCGCTCGGCGGCGCGGCGCAGCGCCGCGTCGGCCGTGGCCAGCGGCAGTTCGAGGTCCCGGGCGAGCCGCAGGTAGGCCGCGTCCTGGGCGGTGAGATCCCAGGCGAGGGCGTCGTCGAGGAGGCCGGCGGGGTCCTCCGCGTCGGCGATCACGGCCACCTCCAGCGCCCGCGCGGTCTCGATCATCCCGTGCGCCCACTCGGGCGACCAGCGCCCGCGGCGCACGCCCCCCGCCGCGGCCTGCACCACCTCGACGTGCCAATGGCCCGGCACGACGGCGACACCGGTGAAGGCGCGCACGAGCAGGTCGTCGGCGCGCTCGGCTGCGGCTGGCTCGTCGTGCGCGAGCGCCCGCACGACGGCCGACGCGTCGAGGACGAAGGTCACCCGCGCCCGCCCGCGTCGCGGCCCTCGCGCCCCTCGCGGATCCAGCGGACGATCTCCTCGCCGGTGGGGGGATCGGCGACCCCGGCGCGCAACGCGCGGACGCGCGCGAGGAACTCGGCCACCTCCCGCTCGCGCCCCGCCCGATCCCCCACGGGGACCAGCCGGGCCACCGGCCGCCCGTGGCGCGTGATCGTGACCTCGCCGCCCGCCTCGACCGCGCGGACCAGCTCGGAGAATCGGGCCTTCGCGTCGTACACGCCGATATCCATAGCGCCGATTCTAATCAGCACCTGATCAGAATCCGCGCGGATCCGCACGGGCCGCGCGCCGACCCGCGCGGGGCCGCGGCCGCCTCCCCCGTAGACTGCGCGCATGCAGCCCGCAGACCGCCTGATCGACAACCTCGCGAGCCTCGCGACGGTCGGCGCGGACGGCGGCTTCGAGGTGGTGCACGACGCGGCGATCGCGATCCGCGACGGCCACATCGAGGCCGTCGGGCCCCGGACCGAGGTGCGCGCCCGGGTGGAGCTCGCCGAGGGCGCCGACGTGGTCGACGCGACGGGCCTGAGCGCCGTGCCCGGCCTCGTCGACTGCCACACGCACGTCGTCTACGGCGGCGACCGCGTGCCTGAGTTCGACCTGCGCGCGCAGGGCGCCGACTACGAGCGGATCGCCGCCGAGGGCGGCGGCATCCGGGCCAGCGTGCGCATGACCCGCGAGGCGTCCGACGGGGATCTGCTCGCCGCGGCCGCCAAGCGCCTCGCCCGCATGCGCGCGCTCGGCACCACCACCGCCGAGGTCAAGTCCGGCTACGGCCTCAGCGCGCGCGACGAGGCGCGCATGCTGCGCGTCGCGCGCGACGCCGGCGCGGCCGCCGGGGTGCGCGTCCGCACCACCTGCCTGGCGCTCCACTCCACGCCGCCCGAGGCCGACTCGCCCGACGCCTACGTCGACACCGCGATCGCCGACATCCTGCCGGCCTGCGCGGGGCTCGCCGACCAGGCCGACGTCTTCCTCGAGCGCGGTGTCTTCGACGTCGACCAGGCGCGCCGCTACCTCGAGGCCGCGCGCGACCTCGGGCTCGGACTGCGACTCCACGCCGACCAGTTCTCCGAGATGGGCGCGGTCGGGCTCGCGATCGAGCTCGGCGCCCTCAGCGTCGACCACCTCGAGGCGACCGGCCCGGGCGGCGTCGAGGCGCTCGCCGACTCGAACGTGATCGCCGTCGGCCTGCCCGTCGCCGCGCTCACCCTGCGCCGGCCGATGCCGCCCCTACGGGAGATCCTCGACCGTGGCGGGCGGATCGCGCTCGCCACGGACGCCAACCCCGGCTCGGCGCCGTGCCTGTCGCTGCCGACCACGATGCACCTGGCCTGCACCCAGATGGGGCTGTCGTGCGCCGAGGCGCTGGCCGCGGCCACGCACGGCGGCGCCGCCGTACTCGGCCTCGACGACGAGGTCGGCCGGCTGATCCCGGGCCACCGCGCCGACGTCGTGCTCGTCGACGGGCCCGACTGGCGCAGCCTGATCGGCGAGCTCGGCGCCGTGCCGGCGCGCGTGCTCGCCGGCTAGAGGCCCGCGCCGACGCCGAGCGCGTCGCGCTGCACGAGCTCGGCGTAGCGCCCGCCCGCCTGCACGAGCTCGGCGTGCCCGCCGCGCTCCACGATCGCGCCGTGGTCGAGCACGAGGATCTGGTCGGCGTCGCGGACGGTCGAGAGGCGGTGGGCGATCGTGATCGTGGTGCGGCCCTCGGCGAGCGCGTCGAGCGCCTCCTGCACCTGACGCTCGGTCTCGACGTCGAGGGCGCTCGTGGCCTCATCGAGGACGAGGATCGGCGGGTTGCGCAGCACGGTGCGGGCGATCGCGATGCGCTGCTTCTCGCCGCCGGAGAAGCGGTAGCCGCGCTCCCCGACCACGGTGTCGTAGCCCGCCGGCAGCCCCGTGATGTGCGCGTGGATGCGCGCCGCCCGGCAGGCCTCCTCGATCTCCGCGTCGGTCGCGTCGGGGCGGGCGAAGCGGAGGTTCTCGCGCACCGTGGCGTGGAACAGGTACGTCTCCTGGCTGACCACGCCGACGAGGTCGGCGAGCGACGCGAACGACAGGTCGCGCACGTCGACGCCGTCGATCGTGACGGTGCCGCGCTCCGCGTCGTAGAGCCGCGCCACCAGGTAGCCGAGGGTGGTCTTGCCCGAGCCCGTCTCCCCCACCACCGCCGTGCGCGTGCCCGGCGCGGCGAGGAACGTGGCCCCCGCGATCGTCCACGGGCCGTCCGCCTCGTAGCGGAACCAGACGTCGTCGAAGGCGACCTCGCCCTTGGCGTCGGCGCGCGTCAGCGCGCGCGATCCCTCGTGCTCGTCGATGTCCACCTTCAGGTCGAGGTACTCGAAGATGCGGTCGAACAGGGCCAGCGAGGCCTGCACGTCGATGCCGACCGAGAGCAGCGCTCCGACGGGGAAGAAGATGCGCGTCTGGATGGTCGCGAAGGCGACCAGGGTGCCGATCGAGACCGCCCCCCACCCCGTCGCGATCGACCAGCCGCCCGCCCAGTAGACGAGCGCCGGCAGGATCGCGAACGAGGCGCTGATCGAGGCCATCACCCAACGGCCCGCCATGCGCTGGCGCACCTCGAGCTCGGCGAGCTCGCGCGACTCCTCGCGGAAGCGCGTCGCGAGCTCGGGGCCGCGCCCCATCGTCTTGCCCAGCAGGACGCCGGAGACGGACAGGGACTCCTGCACGAGCGACGAGATGTCGGCCATCGTCTTCTGGCGCTCGGTCGACAGGCGCCGGCGCTCCGCCCCGACGCGCCGCGTCAGCAGCACGAAGAAGGGCACCAGGATCACGGACAGGATCGCGAGGCGCCAGTCGAGCAGGAACATCGCCACGAGCGCGGCGAGGACGGTGGTCACGTTCGAGACGACGCTGGTGGCGGTCGAGGTGACGACCTCGTCGACGCCGCCGATGTCGTTGGCGATGCGCGACTGCACCTCGCCCGTGCGGGTGCGCGTGAAGAAGGCGAGCGACTGACGCTGTAGGTGCTCGTAGACGTCGGCGCGCAGCTCGTGCATGACCTCCTGCCCGACGCGGTTGGCGAGGTACGTCTGGGCCACGCCGAGGATGCCGACCACGATCGCGATCGCGATCATGCCGCCGGCGAGCCAGGCCAGCAGCGTGGTGTTCGCCGTCGGAATCGCGTTGTCGATGACATCGCGCAGCAGGAAGGCCGGCACCATGCCGAGCGCGCTCGAGAAGATGATCAGCGCGAGCACGAGGCTCAGGCGGCTGCGCTCGGGCCCGAACAGGCGGAAGATGCGGCGCAGGTTCGCGCGGCGGACCTCCGGGTCCTCCGGGCGCGTAGGCTTATCCCCCACGTCGAACGTTCCGTGTCTGCCGCGTCCACTCATTACCTCTCCTAACGGTAGATCGCCCCGCGGTATGCCGCCGCGCACGCTTGTTGTGCGAAGGGGATCACATGACCCTCGAGGACTTGTAGGCTTCCCGCCATGGCGCACGATCACGAACACGGCCCCGACTGCAATCACGAGCA
>JAURLF010000214.1 GCA_030831375.1 Gaiellales bacterium
CGCGGCGGGCGCGGACGGCGTCGCGCAGCCCGTCGACGGCGAGGATCGGGTCGAGCGAGACGAAGGGGTTCGACGGGGCGAGCACGATCCGGTCGGCCTCCGCGACAGCCTCGAGCACCCCGGGGGCGGGCCGCGCGCCCGGGACGCCCTCGAAGCGGACACCGGCCACCGCGTCGGCGGCGCGGCGGCGCACCAGCCACTCCTGGAACGGCAGCTCGCCGTCGTCGGTCGCGATCCAGGTGCGCAGCCGGTCATCGGTCGCGGCGAGGACGCGGCTCGGGCAGCCCCAGCGCACCGCGACGTCCGCGGTGACCGCCGACAGGGGCTCGCCCGCGGCCAGCCGGCGCGTGCGGCTGATGTGCAGCGCCAGGTCGCGGTCGCCGAGGATGAACCAGTCGTCCTCGCCGAGCCCGGTGATCTCCTCCATCACGTGGCGGGTATCGCCGGCGACCCCCCAGCCGTTGGCCGGGTCGATGCGGCCGGTCAGGGTGTAGAGCACGGTGTCGAGGTCGGGGGCGATGTGCAGGCCCCAGTGCACGGTGTCGTCGCCGACGTTGCCGACGACGGTCAGCTCGCCCGGCGCGAGGGCCTCCTGCAGCGCGAGGGCCATGCGGGCGCCGCCGACGCCGCCCGCGATGCAGGTCACCCGCATGCGGCCTCGAAGGCGGCGAGGTCGGCGGGCGTGTCGATGTCGCGGGCGAGCCCGGGGCGCTCGACCGTGACGCCGCCGTGGCGGGCCGCCGAGCCCTCGCCGTAGGACGGGACGAACGCACCGGGCGGCCGTGCCGCGACGGCGTTCGTGCGCCCGTCGGCCGACGGCGCGACGGCGAGCGGGGCGGCGGCCGCGAGCAGGGCCTCGACGTCCTCGGTGGTCACGTACGGCAGGTCGGCGGCGATCACCACCACCGCCTCGGCATCGCCGTGGGCGGCGAGCCCGCGGCGCACCGACCCCGTCAGGTCCTCGCCGCCGTCGTCGACCACCGAGGCGCCAAGCTCACGCGCCGCGATATACGCCATCGGGTCGGACGAGACGATCGCCACCTGGAGCCCGGCTCCCTGGCAGGCGTCGACGACGCGCGTCAGCATGCGCAGCGCGAGGTCGTGGCGCGCCTCGGCGTCGAGCACGTCGCCGAGTCGCGACTTCGCGTCGTCGAGGGACTTGAGCGGGACCAGGGCTATCATCCCGCGGCAGTCTACGTCCGCCCGCCGCGGCGGGCGCGAAGGGAGTCGCGTGATCCGGATCGGCTACAAGGCCTCGAGCGAGCAGTTCGCGCCGCGGGAGCTCCTCGAGTTCGCGGTCCACGCCGACGCGAAGGGCTGGGACACGATCGCGATCTCGGACCACTTCCAGCCGTTCCGGCACACGGGCGGCCACTCCCCGTTCTCGTTCGCCTGGATGGGTGCGCTCGTCGAGCGCACCTGCCACGCCGCGATCGGCACCAGCGTGATCACGCCGACGTTCCGCCATCACCCGTCGACGGTGGCGCAGGGCTTCGCGACCCTCGCCTGCCTGGCCCCGGGCCGCATCTTCCTCGGCGTCGGCTCCGGCGAGTCGCTCAACGAGGTGCCGCCGACCGGTGTCGACTGGCCCGAAGGCCCCGAGCGCCTCAAGCGCCTCAAGGAGTCGCTGGCCCTGATCCGCCAGCTCTGGTCCGAGGAGCGCGTCACCTTCGAGGGCGACTACTACCAGACGGTCAAGGCCACGATCTACGACCTGCCCGAGGCGCCGCCGCCGATCTACGTCGCAGCTGCAGCGCCGCTGGCGTCGCGCTACGCGGGCGCCACAGCGGACGGCTTCATCACCACGTCGGGCAAGCCCCGCGAGCTGTACACGGAGAAGATCCTGCCGGCCCTCGCCGAGGGCGCCGAGAAGGCCGGCCGCTCCCTCGCCGACCTCGACCTCCTGATGGAGATCAAGCTCGCGTACCACCCCGACGTCGACCAGGCCCGCGCCGATTGCGACTTCTGGGCGCCCCTGGCCCTGCCCGCCGAGCTCAAGAAGGACACCGACGACCCGGCCGAGCTCGAGCGCCTCGCCGCCGACCCGAGCGTGGACGCCACCAGCCGCTTCATCTGCACGAACGATCCCGACGAGGCGGTCGAGCGGATCGCGGCCTACGTGGAGATGGGCTTCACGAACCTCGTCTTCCACTACCCGGGCCCCGACCAGATCGGCTTCATCGACCGCTTCGAGGCCGACATCCGGCCGCGCATCGCGGCGCGCTGGGCCTGAGCATCCCGCCCCCCGCCGCTAGGCTTCAGAGGTGCTGACCGACGCCGAGGCCCGCGCGCTCGCCGCCGACCCGGCGCCCGACGTCGACGGCCTCTGCGCCGACGCGCGCGCCCGTCGCCTCGCGACCCGCGGCGTGGTCGTGACGTACTCGCCGAAGGTCTTCATCCCGCTGACCGTCCTCTGCCGGGACGTCTGCCATTACTGCACGTTCGCGAAGCCGCCGCGCAAGGGGCAGCGCGCGTACATGACCCCCGACGAGGTCCTGGAGGTGGCCCGGGCGGGTGCCGCGCAGGGCTGCCGCGAGGCGCTCTTCACCCTCGGCGACAAGCCCGAGCTGCGCTACGCCGCGGCGCGCGAGGAGCTCGACCGGGTCGGCTTCCCGACCACGGCCGCCTACCTCGCGCACTGCATGGAGCGGGTGCTCGACGAGACGGGCCTCCTGCCCCACGCCAACCCCGGCGTCCTCGACGACGCGGAGCTGACTGAGCTCCGGCGCTTCGCCCCCAGTCAGGGGATCATGCTCGAGACCGCCAGCGCGCGGCTGTCCGGGCGCGGCATGCCGCACTTTGGCTCGCCCGACAAGGACCCCGACGTGCGCCTCGACGCCCTCGGCCGGATGGGCGCGCTCCGGATCCCCACCACCTCGGGGATCCTGATCGGGATCGGCGAGACCCGTCAGGAGCGGGTCGACGCCCTGCTCGCCTTGCGCGACCTGCACGCCGCGCACGGCCACCTGCAGGAGGTGATCGTCCAGAACTTCCGGGCCAAGCCGGACACGAAGATGCGCGACGCGCCCGAGCCGTCGCTCGACGACCACCTCTGGACCATCGCCCTCGCGCGGCTCCTCCTGCCCGACGAGGTCACGGTGCAGGCGCCGCCCAACCTCGCCCACGCCGACTTCCCGCGCCTGCTCGACGCCGGCATCGACGACTGGGGCGGCGTCTCGCCCGTCACGCCCGACCACGTCAACCCCGAGGCGCCGTGGCCCGAGATCGAGCGGCTCGCCGCGGCCTCGGCCGAGCGCGGCCTGACGCTGCAGCCGCGGCTGACCGTCCACCCGCGCTACCTCGACCCGGCCTGGATCGAACCCGCTCCGCTCGCGGCGGCGCTCCGGCTCGCCGACCAGGGCGGCCTCGCCCGGCCCGCCGACGGCTGGGTCAACGGCATCACCGCCGAACCGCCCGCGGCCTGGCTGGACGGCCCCCCCGCCCGTCTCGGCGCGGTCGCGCCGACCTTCGCGCGCGCGCTCGCCCGGGCCGCGGCGGAGGAGCCGCTCGAGCTCGAGGACACCGAGGCGCTCCTGA
Organism: Gaiellales bacterium; assembly: GCA_030831375.1. GTDB lineage: Bacteria > Actinomycetota > Thermoleophilia > Gaiellales > F1-60-MAGs149 > F1-60-MAGs149. Next base: position 3,538 of record JAURLF010000214.1, read on the forward strand.
CGGCGCGCGGCCCGGAGCTCGCGCAGCTCGTCGCGCTCGCCGACGGGCGCCGCGAGGAGCGATCCGGCGACGACGTGACCTACGTCGTCTGCCGGAACATCAACTACACCAACGTCTGCTACTTCAAGTGCGGCTTCTGCGCGTTCTCGAAGGGCCGTCTGGCCGCGAACCTGCGCGGCCCCGCCTACCTGCTCGACCTCGACGAGATCGCCCGGCGCGCGGTGGAGGCGTGGGAGCGCGGCGGCACCGAGGTCTGCCTGCAGGGCGGCATCCATCCGGGCTTCACCGGCGAGTGGTACCTCGACGTGCTCCGCGCCGTGAAGGCCGCGCAGCCCGAGATCCACGTGCACGCGTTCTCCCCGCTCGAGGTCTGGCAGGGCGCGGCGACCCTGGGCTGGAGCCTCGAGGACTACCTGCGCGAGCTCAAGGCCGCGGGCCTCGGCAGCATGCCCGGCACCGCAGCCGAGATCCTCGACGACGAGGTGCGGGCGATCCTCTGCCCGGACAAGGTCTCGACGGACCAGTGGCTCGAGGTCGTGCGCACCGCACACGCGGTCGGCATCCGCACCACCTCCACGATCATGTTCGGCCACGTCGAGCGGCCGATCCACGTCGCGCGCCACCTGCACCGCATCCGCGACCTGCAGATCGAGACGGGCGGCATCACCGAGTTCGTGCCGCTGCCGTTCGTGCCCGAGGAGGCGCCGATCGCGCTGAAGGGCCGCGCGCGCTACGGCCCCACCTTCGACGAGACGGTCGCCCTGCACGCGACGGCGCGCCTCGCGCTCGACCCGTGGATCCCGAACATCCAGA
>JAURLF010000215.1 GCA_030831375.1 Gaiellales bacterium
CGCGTCGCGCTCCTCCGCGAGCCACGTGGCGAGGTCCGCGAGCGGGTCGACCATCGCCCCCAGGACGCCGCCGAGAAGCGCCATGTAGTCGCGGAGGTCGTCGGTCAGCACGGACTCGTCGGCCGTGCTGGTGTTGACCAGGCCCACGTAGCGTCCGTCGGGCGCGTACAGCGGCGTCGTCATGCCGTCGCCGTAGCCCTCCGGCTCCCAGTACTCGCGGTACGAGCAGGACGTGCGGTAGTCGAAGTCGGTGTCGCGCATGCGCACCGGCACGCGGCCCCTGACGATCGCCGGCACCGACGGGTCGCGCTCGGGGTAGTCCGAGTCGACGTAGTCGAGCACTCGCGTGCTGTAGCCGCGGTTGACGAGCGTCCGGTGCCCGCTGGCGAACGGGTCGCGCACAGTGATCTGCGCCGCCTCGTACGGCAGCACGTCGCGCAGCTCGTCAACCACCTCGGCGGCGACCTCCGTGCGCGGGCGCGAACTCGCCACGGCGCTACCCGCCAGCGCCAGCAGCCGCTCCTTCGCGTGCGTGGCCGGCACGGCTAGCCCCCGTGTCCCTCTCGCGCCCGCTCGGTGGCCGCGCTCACAGCGGACGCTCCCGCGGGATGCGGTAGTCGTCGACCCAGGGACGGACTCGCTCGTACGCGGCGCTGGCCGCGATCACCGCCACGTCGTCCTGCATCGGCCCGATCAGCTGCATCCCGACGGGCAGGCCGTCCGCGAGCCCAGCCGGGATCGACGCCGACGGGTGTCCCGTGAAGTTGGTCGCGAAGGTCAGGCAGAAGCCGATGCTCGGATCGATCTCCTGCCCCGCGACCTCGCTCGGTCCCATCGTGTCGCCATCGCCCGCATTCAACGGCGGCATCGTCGAGAGCGTCGGCGTGACCAGCAGGTCATGCGTCGCGAACACGGCCTGGATGGCGTCGAAGACCTGCGACCGCATGACGTCGTCGCGCTCGAGGTCCGCGAGCGTCGCGCCGCGCGTGCGCTCGACCCACGATCGGTAGACCGGCGGGAGGTCGTCCGTCGCCATCAGGTCGAGCCCGAATCCCTTGAGGCCCTCGAGGCCGGCGATGTTGAGCGGCATGATCATCCGGCACCACAGGTGCGCGAACTCGAGCTGGTCGACGTCGAGCCCCAGCTCGACCTCCTCCACGATCGCGCCGGCCTGCTCGAAGGCCCGCACCGCCTCCCGCACCGTGGTCGCCACGCGCGGGTCGATCGGGTAGATGTCGAAGGCCGGGCTGTAGGCGATGCGCATGCCCTCGATCGGGCGCTGCAGAGCGCCGACGAAGTCGACCTCGTCGCGCAGGCTGTACGGATCACGCGGGTCGTAGCCCTGCAGGATCTGCATCACGAGCGCCGAGTCGGCCACGGTGCGCGAGATCGGGCCCTCGGCGATCGTCGGCTGGGTGCCGGCGAAGGCGTTCGGGCGCAGCACGAGCGGCACTCGCCCGAAGGAGCCCTTGTAGCCGTAGGTTCCGGTCCAGGCCGCCGGGATGCGGATCGACCCGCCCCCGTCGGTGCCCTCCGCGAAGGGCACGATCCCGTCCGCGACGCAGGCGGCGCTGCCGCCCGATGAGCCGCCGGGGTTGCGCGCCGTGTCGAACGGGTTGCAGGTCGCCCCGAACAGCGGGTTGTCGGTGATGCCGCGGTAGCCCATCACCGGACTGTTCGTCTTGCCGAGGATGATGCCGCCGGCCGCCTCCACCCTCTCGGCCCATGGGCAGTAGGCGTCGATCACGTTGTCCGCCAGCGACCGGATCCCGCCGAACGTCGACTTCCAGCCCGGCTTGTAGTCGAACAGGTCCTTCATCAGGGTGGGCACCCCGTGCAGCGGGCCCAGCTCGTCTCCGCGTCGGACCGCGGTCTCGGCCTCGGCCGCGCGGGCCCGCGCGTCGTCGTAGCCCTTGAAGATGACAGCGTTGAGCGTCGGATTGCGCGTCTCGATCAGCTCGATCGCGCACTCCACGGCCTCGACAGGCGAGAGCTCCCCCGTGCGGATGAGGTCGGCGATCTCCGTCGCGTCGCGGTAGGCGAATTCCTGTGCGTTCATGCGGTCACACTCCTCTCGGAACCGCGGGCCGCGCCCACGGGATCAGGCCACGCCGCACCAGTCCATGGCCGCGACGGCGAATGTCTTGCAGCTGGTGACCACCTCGTCGATCAGGACATACTCGTCGTCGGCGTGGGCGACGCGCAGATCGCCCGGGCCGTACGAGATCGCGGGCACCCCGCCGAGCGTGAGGAAGGTGCAGTCCTCGACCGCGGCGAAGCCGACCACGTCAGGGGCGCCGGCGAAGCGGGTGCCGACCGCGGCCTGCTCGTGGGCGGCGACCGTGACGGCGGTGATCTCGTCCGCCTGCGGCACGTTGGCCGGCCAATGCAGCTTCCACTCGACCTCGGGCGGGTGCTCGCGCAGCCACGGATCGGTCTGCGCCGCCCGCTGGATGTGCGTCTCGATCTCCTGCTTGACCGCATCGGGGTCGTCGTCAGGCGAGTACCAGACGCAGTAGTCGATCGTCATGAACTCGCTCAGGAAGAACGGCACCATCACCCCGTGCGGCCCGCCCTGGACCACGCCCGGATGGATCGAGAAGTGGCCGGGCCGGAACAGCGGATGCTGTTTCGTCAGCCCCCACTCCTCCTCGAGCTGGCGCAGCGCGTTGAAGATCAGGATGCCCTTGTCGATGGCGTTGACGCCGACGGCGGCGCCGTCGCCGCCCGCCCGGATCGAGTTGCCGCGCATCGAGGAGTGCGTCGCCTTGCCGACCGCCGTCACCGAGAACCAGAGCAGGCCCGGCGAGATCGGGACCACGGCGAGCGGCGACGGCGGCGAGCTCGGCTCGGACACGATCGCCGCGTCGGCCGTGTGGCCGCGCTTGATCGCGGCCGTGGTGCCGCACTCGTGGTCCATCACCTCCTCGCCGACGACGGCCTCGAGGATCAGATCGCCTTTGAGGGCGATGCCGCACTCGCCGAGGGCGCGCGCGGCGAAGGTCTGGGCGATGATGCCCGACTTCATGTCCGTCGCGCCGCGGCCCCAGACGCGGTCGCCGTCGATCCTGCCGCTGAACGGGTCGCCGCCCGTCCAGTTGGCGGCGTCGCCGACGGGCACGACGTCGACGTGGCCGTTGTAGATCAGGGAGCGCCCGCCGCCCGCACCCTTGACCACGCCGACCGCGTTCTCGCGGCCCGGCTCGACCGCGAACAGGTCGACCTCGGCGCCGAGCGCGGCGTAGTGGCGGGCGAAGACCTTGCTGACCTCGCCCTCGCCGCCGACCACCTCGTCGTAGACCTGGCCCGGGTACTTGGGATTCACGCTCGGGATCCGCACGACCTCGCTGAGGGCGTCGATCATCTCCGCCGCGAGGGCGTCGATCGCGGTTCCGACGCGGTCGACGAGTTCCTGATCTGCCATGACACGTCCCTCCTGTGGGCGCGGACTCCCCGGCGGCTACGCCGACCCCGGACGGGACCCGGGGGGCATGTGCGCCTCCTGCTCGATCGCGGCGGCATCCTCCGGCGCGTCCGACCCGGGTCCCGACCCGCGCCCATGCACGCCGCGCCGGCGGCGGATCTGGTCGGGGATCGTGATCAGGCCGTCGCGGGCGACGAGCGTCACGACGAGCAAGAGCAGGCCGATGAAGACGTAGCGGGCCTCCGGCGGATTGACGTCGACGAAGCGGCGGTCGACGTACGTCAGCAGCATCGTGCCGATCAGGATGCCACGCGGCGTGTTGAGGCCGCCGATCATCACCATCGCGAACAGCAGCAGCACCGTCGAGAAGTTGAAGAAGCTGGGCGAGATGCTCTTGTAGTAAGCGATGTAGAAGCCGCCGGCACCGCCGAGCACCGCCGACGAGATCAGGAACACCCACAGCCGCGCGCGCACCACGTCGGTGCCGAGCACCTCCGCGACCGGCTCGCTCTCGCGGGCCGTGCGCAGCAGGAGGCCGAGCCGGCCGTAGTTGACCCGGTTGTAGATCAGCAGCGCCAGCAGCGCGAGGCCGAGCGCGGCGAAGTACGCGAGCTGCGACCCCCGCAGCGATCCTGCGAGGTCCGCCGGCACGAAGCTGTCGGCGCCGAACAGCCCCTGCGCGCCGCCGAAGTTGCACTTGTCCTGCCCGAAGTAGGCGCGGGCCAGCTCGACGAGGCCGATCGTCAGGAGCGCGAAGTAGATCCCGCGCAGCCGGATCGCGGGCAGCGAGATCACGAACCCGACGATCACGCCGACGACCACGGCGACGGGGACGGCGACCCACCACTGGAAGACCGGCAGCCCGAGGATGCGGCCGCCGCCCTCGGCGCAGGCGAGCGCGCCGCTCGCGCCCACGTCGACCGACAGGTAGGCCGCCACGTAGGCGCTGATCCCCGCCACGGCCACCGTCGCGAAGCTCTGTAGGCCGGCCGTGCCCAGCACGAGGCCCCACATGGTGTTCCAGGTCAGGTAGATCAGCATCGCCACCATCACCGTCAGGAAGTACGGCGTGCCGGTGATCGCGGGGATCAGCAGGGCGATGACGCCGCACATGATCCAGAACACCCACGACGACCGGTCGGGCCCGTCCGACATCAGGCCGCGCTCCTCGCGCTCGCCGGCGCGCCACGAGATGCTCCACGAGAGCAGCAGCAGGAACACCGTCATCGAGCCGAGCACCGACAGCGTCCCGAACGCGAACGGGACCGCCAGCGCGACGAGGAACACCACCGCCAGGACGGCGTAGTGCACGAGATCGGTGCGCGACCTAGGCACGGGTCGTCTCCAGCACGCCGGCGATGCCGCGCGGGCGGATGATCAGGACGATGGCGATCAGGAGGAACAGCGTGATCAGCACCCAGGCGCCGCCGAGGTACTGCAGCGTGAGCGCCTCGCACAGCGCTACCAGGAACGCCGCGATCACG
>JAURLF010000216.1 GCA_030831375.1 Gaiellales bacterium
CCCCCTCCCCCGGGACATGGCGACTCAGGGCCGACGGGGCGAGAGGCGGTAGCCCCACGCCTCGCGCACGCTGTGCTCGCGCAGGATGCGCCGCACCTGCCCGGGCGTCAGGCGGGCGGGGTTGGCGCGGGCGACGACGCCGGTGGCAATCGCTGCGCTGACGCTGGTCCCAGAGCGGCGCTTGTACCCCCTCGGTAACGTGGCGCCGAGGCGGTGCGCCGGCGCGTAGACGTCGACGCAGGGCCCGATGTTGCTCGACCAGTACGGGCGCCGTTCGGTCTCGTAGGCGCCTATCGCGATGCTCGTCGCCGCGGACGCGGGCGAGTAGCCGCACGCGCTGTCGCCGCCGTTGCCGGCGCTGGCGATGACCGGGATGTCCTGCTGCGCCAGCCGGTCGACCAGAGCGTCGATGCGGGGGCTCCGGGGGAGTGCGAAGGAGGCGTTGACGATGGTCGGCTCGGGCCACGCACCGCTCCGGCGCTGGGCGAGGACGTGCCGGAGCGCCCGCACGACGCGTCCGGGGGTGGTCCTCTTGTCGCAGCCGAGGACGCGGATCGGCGTCAGCGTCGCGTCCGGCGCGAGGCCGATCCGCTGTCCGGCGATGATGCTCGCGACCGCGGTGCCGTGCCCGTGGCAGTCTCGGATGCCGCGGCCGTCGTCGATCAGGGTGCGCGCCCCGTCGAGGTCGACGCGTCCGGCGAGCTCGGGGTGCCCCGCGGCGATGCCGGTGTCGAGGAGCACGACGCGGGGCGCGGCACCGCTCGACGGCGCGATCAGCAGCAGGAACAGGAACGCGATCAGGGAGGTGAGCTTCACGAGGACTGCTTCGGGCCGGGGGGTGGTCGCCGCGCGCCGGCGGAGGTCCCGACGGGCATCCCGACGGCGTTCGACCCGGCCGACGTCGATGACGCTTCCGCCCGCCGAATGCGCCCGGCGCGATCCGGCGCCTCCCAATCTACCGCGCACGCGGTGCGGCCGTCGTCAAGGGGCGTCAGGTCGCGCGAGGCCGCAGATCGTGCGGCCGCGGGCGATGCGCCCTCGATCGCGGCTGCGACGGCCCCGGCGCCGACCGGCGACTCCTCGCCGACCGCGGCATCTGCTCCTGGCCTCCCCGGTGCGTCGCCGCGTGCGGCTGCGGCGTCAGCGCGCCCTCACGCTCCCCCCCACACGTCCTCGTGATAGCGATCGGGGCCGAGCTCCTGCCCCCCGCCGGCAGCTGAACCCGCGCCGATCTCGGCGAACGCGCCGCGCACGGCCGGCGCCATCTGCGCGCCGTCGCCGCAGACGAAGACGTGCGCGCCCGCGGCCAGGAGCGAGGCGACGGCCTCGCCGTTGGCGCGCAGGCGGTCCTGCACGTACTGGCGCGGCTGGCCGGGCTCCCGGGAGTAGGCCCAGTCGACCCGCACGGTGCCATCCGCCGCCCACGCGTCCCACTCGTCGCCGTAGATGCGATCGTGGTCCGATCGGCGGCAGCCGGCGATCAGCATCGCCGGGCCGACCTCGACGCCCATCGCCCGCTGGGCCTGACGATGCTGCACGAACCCGCGGAACGGGGCCAGGCCGGTCCCGGCGCCGACCATGATGATCGGCAGTGACGTGTCGGCGGGCAGATGGAATCCGGAGTCGACGGGTGAGATCGCGGCGGTGATCCGATCGCCGGCCTCAAGCTCGAGGAGGTGCGTCGAGCAGATGCCGCGATAGGTGCCGTGGCCGGAGCGCGCCGGTCCGAGCACCTGTCCGACGGTGATGGTCGCCCGCCGCGGGTCGGCAAGCGGAGACGATGAGATCGAGTACGAGCGTGCACGCAGCGGGGTCGCGAACGCGAGCAGATCCTCGAGCGCGAACGGCGGTCGCCCGCAGTCCTCGAGCAGATCGGCGATGCTGCGACGCCGCATCGTGATCGCCGCGGCGAAGGTGGCGTCGTCGGCATCGACGAGCCGCCGCAGCTCCTCCGGCGCCTGCGCTCCCGCGCGGGCGACGATATCCGCCAGCGCCAGGCGTGTGGCGGGAGCCTGCAGATCGAGATAGCGGCGCAGGAGGTCGCGGACCGCGATCGGCACCCCCGTCGGAAACGACGCCCCCGCGAACGACGACGTCGACAGCTCGACGACGTGATTGCCGGTCCGGCCCAGCAGGTGCAGCATGCGGTCGACGGTGCGCCGGCTGTTCAGCGCGAACACCGATAGGTGGTCGCCGGCGCGGTACGTCGCGCCTTCGGGGAGCTCGAGGTCGATGTGGTGCGTCGACCTCTCCGACGGGTCGTCACCCGTGCGGCGCTGGAGCTCGCGCGCCTCGACGACCTCCAGCTGGCGCATGTCGATCAGGTTGTCGGCGGCGATCGTCGCCGGCAGCTCGTGGAGCTTCGTGACCACCCAGGTCGGCGCCGGCGCCGTCACCTCCGCATCGGCGAGGCCCAGCGACCCCCACACCCGTCCGAGCCACGACAGGCCGGTCGACAGCACGTCACCGGCCGCGTCCCCCTCGCCGCGGTCGACGAGCACATCCGCGCCCGCCGCGCGCAGCTGCTCGTCGAGCTCCTTCGGGATCCGCATGTAGGTCAGGTGCCAGCTCGGATCGCCGACGCCGAAGACGGCCGCGCGAACGCCCTGCAGGTTCGGGGACGCCGCGAGCCAGCGATGGAACGATGCCGCGTTCTGCGCCGCGTTGCCGTTGTACGAGGCGGTCACGATCACCACCGGCTGATCGTCCGGCATGCGGCCGGCGATCTCGTCGAGCGCGTTCACCTCGACGGCGAATCCACGCGCCGCCGCCGCGTCGGCGAAGCGGCGCGCGATGTCCCGACAGGTGCCGCCGTTCGAGCCGTAGGCGATCAGGATCGCCCCCTCGGATTCGCCTCCCGCGACGACCGGGCCGGACGCAGGGGCGGATTCCGGCTCGGCCACGACGGCCTCGGTGGTGACCTTGGCGCTCACCGGCATCAGCCCGGCGGGGGCAGCGCCGCCGCGCGGCACGGCCGTCACGTGCAGGTCGGCCGGCTTGACCGTGAGCGCCAGGGTGGTGTGAAGCTCGTAGTCCGGGTCGCGCTCCAGATCGAAGGCGCGCAGGATCATGCCGAGCACCGCCCGCGCCTCGAGCAGGGCGAAGCCCCGTCCGACGCACGCGCGCTGGCCGAGGCCGAACGGGTAGTAGGCGTGCTCGTTGATCTCGTGGCGGCGCTCCGGCAGCCACCGATCGGGATCGAACCGCTCCGGACGGTCCCACCACTCGGGATTGGTGTGGAGGGCCGGGAGGAAGATGATCACGTCGGTGCCCGCGGGCACCCGGTAGCGCCCCAGCAGCACCTCGTCGCGAAACGGGCGTCGGAGGAATGCCGGCAGGATCGGCGACAACCGGAGCGACTCCATGAACACCCGGTCGAGCGCATCGAGTCGATGCACCTGCTCCCAGCTGGGCGTCGCCGCGATGTCCCCTCCGAGCACCTCGTCGACCTCGCGCTGGGTGGCGCTCAGGATCTCGGGGTGCCCGGTCAGGTAGTAGATCGCCCACGTCATGAGCGCGCTCGTCGTCTCGTGCCCGGCGATCAGCAGGGTGGCGACCTGCACGCGGAGGCTCTCCTCGGGGAGCGGCTCGCCGGTGATCGGATCGACGTCCCACAGCAGCCGGCCGAGGGCATCCCGCGGCCCCGCCTCCTGCCCGCGTGCTCGGCGGGCCGCGATCAGGCGGTCGGCGACGTCGAGCACGACGTCGGCGTGGGCCATCTCCTTCGCGTTGCGTCGACGCCGCGCGCCCTGAAGCGGGATCGGCTCGCGCGCCTTCTTCATCACCATGTCCATGACCGCGAGGAAGTTCGGGATGAAGGACGGCACATCCGAGCGGTGGAGCATGCCGAAGCGATGCCCGAAGCCGGCGATTCCGATCGCCTCGAGCGTCACCCGCAGCGCGAGATCGCCGACGTCAACGCCATCCTCGAAGTCGTCGCGCCGGAGGAGCCGCTCCACGGCCTGATAGCCGACCTCGGCGACGGCGGGATACGACTCCTTCAGTCCCGCGGTGGTGAAGGCTGGTGTGACGAGCCGACTGGCCTTGCCCCAGTTCGGCTCGTGCGTGTAGGCGGTCACCAGGCCATCGCCGACGATCTCGCGCATCAGGATCGACGGCATCTTGTCCCAGCGCGAGTCGTCGGCGATCTGGGCGACGGCCTCCGGGTGCGAGACGACGATGACGGGCCGCGATGGGATCTGCAGGCGGAAGATCGGTCCGAGCTCCTGCGTCAGCCGCGCCAGGTCCGCGTGCGGCGAGGGATCGCGGAACTGCCCGAGGTCGCCGATCAGGGGACGCGGTCGCGGGTGCGGGATCGCGTCGAAGCCGACGATCTCATCGACGCCCATGGCGATTCACCCCCGCTCCGCCGACCGCAGCGCGGCCAGCGACCAGATGCCGAGGATGATGCCGCCGATCAGGATGACCAGCCACGCCGTTCCGACCGGCCCCGCCTCGCCGACGAGCAGCGCTCTCCCGGCCTCGAGCAGGAACGTGACCGGGTTGACGTCCGCGATCTCCCGGATCCAGCCGCTCAGGAGGTCGAGCGGGACGTAGACGGGCGCGAGGAACAGCAGCACGAAGAACGGGACCTGCATCAGCGGCGCCACGTTCATCGTTCGGAAGCGCAACGCGATGCCGAGCGCCCACAGCGAGCCGAGGATGTTCGACAGGAGCGCCAGGGCGAACAGCAATCCGACGTCGAGCGGCGAGCCGATCAGGTCGAGGCCGGCGAGCAGCGCGACGACGGTGACGAAGGCCATGATGATCGCCGCGCGCACCATCGCCGACACCACGTACCCGACGAGGATCGCGCTGCGATGGGGCACGGCGAGCAGCAGCCGGCGCGCGAAGCCGCTCTCGAAGTCGCGGGCCGCCGCGAACCCGGTGAAGACCCCGCCGAACATCGAGGCCTGGAACAGCACGAAGACGAACTGGAACGAGGTGTAGCCCGCCGGGTAGTCGAAGCCGGGGACCCGGGCCAGTTCGGCGAGCCCGCCGGCGAGCGCGGCGAAGAACAGCATCGGGAACAGCAGGCTCGGGATGAGCAGCGCGGGCGACTTCAAGAGGACCCTCGTCTGGCGCGAGGCGATGCCCGCGACCGCGCTCGTCCAGCCCCGTCTGCGCGTCATGTGCGCAGCAGCCTTCCGCGCAGCGCGACCGCGGCGAGCGCCACGCCGAGCACCATGATGCCGAGCGCGACCGCGAACCCGACGAGCAGGACGGACGGCTCCCAGCCGGTGATGATCAGGCTGCGGATCGCGTCGATCAGGAAGGAGATCGGGTTGACGGTCGCGATCCAGCGGAACCAGTCGACCGGGATCAGGTCAAGCGGCAGGTTGACAGTGCTCAGGAAGAGAAGCGTGAACATGATCGGGAACAGCCCCTGCACCGCCTCGCCGCTGCCGGTGCGCAGCGCCGCGGCGATGCCGATCGCACCGAAGCCGATCGCCATCACGATGACCATCGCGTAGATCATCAGGACGCCGCCGACGCCGGCGGCGATCGTGGCGCCGCCGATCAATCCGGCGGCGAGGTAGAAGGTGGCCTGCAGGACGCCGAACACCACGGCGCCGCCGAGCTGCCCGATCACGAGGCCCGCGCCGCTCATCGGCGTGAGGGCGAGGCGGTCGAGGAAGCCCGACTCGATATCGGCCGCCAGATCCGTGCCCGCGCCGGCGGTGGCGAAGATCGCCCCCTGCATGAACGTGATGACGAGCGCGAAGTCGAAGTACGAGACGGATGGGAACCCGGGCAGCGACTCGGAGGCGCGCAGGCCCGCCGAGGTCACGAACAGCATGATGATCGGGAAGGCGATCGCGGGGATGATCGTTGCGGGCTGGCGCAGGGTCCGGCGGACGCTGCGCCAGCCGATCGCCCCCACCTGCAGCGCGAGCGCCGGGGACCCGTTCACGCCTCGTCGCCCTCAGTCGCGGAGTCGCCCGATCCCTGCAGGGTGCGACCGGTCTTCTCCAGGAAGACGTCGTCGAGGGTCGGCTCGCGCAGGCGCAGCTGGTGGATCCGGATCCCCTCCGCGTCGAGGGCCCGGACAATCGGCGCGACATCCGCGACGCCCGCGTCGAGGCGGATCGCGGCGCCGGTCGCCGGGGCGGCGATGGCGGTTCCGAACTGCGCGAGCGTGCGCTCCAGATCAGCGAGGCGCGCTGCCTCATGCGGCTCGATCTCGACGCTGGCCCTGCCGATCTCCGCCTTCAGGGCCGTCGGCGTCCCTTCCGCGACGATCGTGCCGTGGTCGATGATGCCGACGCGCCCGGCCAGCGCATCGGCCTCCTCGAGATACTGCGTGGTCAGGAACACGGTGACGCCCTCGTCTCGACTGAGGCGCGCCACCTCGTTCCAGAGCGCGGCGCGGCTCTGCGGGTCGAGGCCGGTCGTCGGCTCGTCGAGGAACAGGACACGGGGCCGGTGGAGCAGCGCGAGCGCGAGATCGAGGCGGCGCTTCATGCCACCCGAGTACCCTCCGACCTTTCGCGACGCGGCCTCGCGCATGCCGACCCGGTCGAGCAGCTCGCCGCCGCGCCGTTCGATGTCGCTGCGGGACATGCCGTGCAACGCGCCCTGCAGACGCACGTGCTCCCACCCGGTCAGGAAGCGGTCGAGCGCCGCCTCCTGCAGAGCCGCGCCGATCGCGCCGCGCACCCGCGCCCCGTCCTTGACGACGTCGAAGCCCGCGACGAGCGCCGTGCCGGACGTCGGCGGCAGCAGGGTCGTCAGCATCAGCACCGTGGTGGACTTGCCGGCGCCGTTCGGACCGAGGAAGCCGTAGATCTCGCCCTCGTCGACCGTCAGGTCGATGCCATCGACGGCACGCGGGCCCTTCTTGAAGGCGCGGGTGAGCGCATGGACCTCGATGGCAGGCACGGCGTCAGGCCTCCCGCCGCCGGCCGCCGATCACGAGCGCCCTCGTCGGGGCGCCGCTGGGCACGGCCGGGTCGCCGAGGAAGCGCCACGACGCGACACGCCAATCGGTATCAGTCATCGAAGTGCTCTCCTTGCCGCGCCACCGAAGCGCGATTCGCCGAGTGGGGCATCGCTGCCCGCCCGTGGAGTCTCCCACCGGGCGAGCGGCGGACAGGTGGGGGAAACCCTTACGAACGCAGCCGGCTGAGCCGCCTGCGGGTGCGTATACCTCCCGTGCCTGGGCGGCCGCCCAGGGTGCTCGTCGTGGAAGGTGGACCGCACCGACCTCCCACACATGGAACTGCGGCGCATCGCTCCACAGGGCCGGCAGGACTCGAACCTGCAACCCCCGGTTTTGGAGACCGGTGCTCTACCAATTGAGCTACGACCCTATGGTCCAGCAGGATACCCGCTCGCGGCGGGCGCGACGGCGATCGCCGCCGTTGTGCCGCTCTGGCCGGTGCGCAACGCACGCGCGTGTACGGTCCGCTGCCGACCGGAAGCAGACCCTGGTGCCCCGGCGGTACCCCCCAGACCCCGCTGACCTGATCGGACGGTCCCCCGTCAGACTCCGTGCGCTGTCGTTTCTCCCGGCGTGCAGCGGTTGTTCTCGCCGACACCCCCGCGCGCGCCATCGGTCTCGTCGCGTTCCGCACGGGCCCATGGATACTCGCCTGCTGCCGAATGCGCCGCCGCTGGCGTCGCACTCATGCGCCTGTGGCCGCAGAAGCAGGCGGGGTGGGCGCGATCAACTGCGACCGAAGGATCAGGTCCCCCCGTTCGCCGCCTCACCCTGAAGGAGACGCCGCAGCGGCTCGATCTCCGGCAGGCGTCCGGCGGGCTCCTGCGTGAGCACGGCCCGCAGCCAGATCGCGTCGGCCACGAGGTCGACAAGGGCGCCAAGGTCATCGTGGTCGGGGGCTCCGGCCCGGGCGACGAGGAGCTGCCCGTCTTCGAGCTCGACACGGACGCCGTTCGAGCCGCGTTCGATGAACGCCACCTGAACCGCGGGCGAGAAGCGCTCCCGCACGGCCACCTCATCGGCGCCGTCGGCGACCATAAGCCGGAAGGCGTCGTTGAACTCGGAGCTTTCGAGCTCGACGGGCTTGAGATCGGAGAGCGCACCGGAGACGCGGCTCATGAAGCCCCCGGTCGAGCCCTTCGCCAGGGCGAGCGCCGGGAACTCGACGCCCGGTGCGGGGATCAGGGCCACCGAGAAGTTGGACGTGTCGCGCTCGGTGCGGGTCCGGGTGGTCCCGTCCGCATCGGTGTCCGTGACGGTGCGGATCACGGTGTACTCGTAATGGCCCGCCACGAAGGGCGTGGCGGCGTCGAGCTGCCCCTCCACCCCCCAGCCCGTCTGGCGCTCGTCACCCTCACGCAGGAGCGGCGTGGCTTCCGCGAGGACGATCGCATCGACCATGCGCCAGCCGCGCTCCGCCGCCCAGCTCCCGACCACCTCCTGCTGCGCCGCGCGACGCAGACCGCGCCGATGCAGGCGCCCAGCGAGTGGCTGCGAGGCGGCGACTCCGGCGACGACGAGGGCGATGAGGACGACCAGCCCGACCAGGCCGAACGCCGATGCGAGGATCCCGCCCACGACGAGGCCGGCCAGCGCCAGACCGATGGCGACGCCGATCCGCAGACCGGTCCCCGGCGACGGGTCCGCTCCGAGCAGTTCCTCGTAGCGGCTGCCACTGCCCGATTTCATCGCCGCGTTGAGCGCGGCGCGGTCGTCAGCGGTGAACACGTCCTGCATGGCGCGACTATAGCCGTCGCGAAGCGGGCTTCGCCGACCGTGGCCGCAAACGACGACGGGCCCCGGTTCCCCCGCGATCGGGGTAAACCGGGGCCCGTCTGCGTTCTCCCTCCCGCGCGGGGAGGCCGGTCGCGCGGGTGCTACTTGGCGGCCGCGTACTTCGCGGCCACGGCGTCCCAGTCGACGACGTTCCAGATCGCCTCGAGGTACGCCGGGCGCTTGTTCTGGTACTTCAGGTAGTACGCGTGCTCCCAGACATCGATGCCGAGGATCGGCGTCTTGCCCTCGCTGACCGGCGAGTCCTGGTTCGGGGTCGACATCACCTCGAGCTTGCCGCCGGAGACGACGAGCCACGACCAGCCGGAGCCGAAGCGCTTGATGCCGGCGTCCGTCATGGCCGCCTTGAGCGCGTCGAGCCCGCCGCACTCGGCGTCGATCGCCGCGGCGAGATCGCCGGAGGGCGCGCCGCCGCCGTTCGGGCCGATGACCTCCCAGAACAGCGTGTGGTTCGCGTGGCCGCCCGCGTTGTTGCGGACCGGGCCCTGCTTGTCGGCGGGGAGCTGGTCGAGCATGGTCAGGAGCTCCTCGACCGGCGTGCTCTCCCACTCGGTGCCGGCCAGCGCTGCGTTGGCGTTGTCCACGTAGGCCTGGTGGTGGCGGTCGTGGTGGATCTCCATCGTCGCGGCGTCGATATGGGGCTCGAGCGCGTCGAACGGATAGGCCAGGGGCGGAAGCTCGAAGGCCATGGGTCCTCCTCGGGGGATGGGGTTTGCGGAATCGCTGCGCGCAGTCTCCACGATCCTGCGCGGCCATGTTCCCCTTCGCGCGCGCACCCGTTCGGGACGGGCCGCCCGTCCGGGCGGCGCGCGGCGAGGCCGAGGGCCTCGAGCCGCGCCGCCGCGACCCGAAAGCCCCCCTCCGAGAGCCCGGCGCGGCGGGCGAGC
>JAURLF010000217.1 GCA_030831375.1 Gaiellales bacterium
GCGGTCCGCGCCGACCACGCCGGCGTAGCCGACGTCGACGACGTTCGACGAGTACGCGTTGAGGCCGATGCGCCCCCCGATGAGGATGACCACGACCATCGCCATCGCCCACAGCGGCAGGCTGGTCGTGAAGGCGGGCCGCGCGGACCGGCCGACGCCGATCGAGACGAGCCGGACCAGCAGGTAGATCAGGGGCGGGTACTGCAGGGGCACGGCCCAGAAGACCTCGCCCTGGTTGAAGAACCAGAGCGACCCCGCCATGGAGAGGATCGCCGCGACGTCGAGCGTGCGCCACGAACGCAGCCGCCGCCAGTCGAGCATCGTGACGGCGAAGACGAGCACGAACAGCCCGAACAGCCACGGCTCGTTGATCATCCGCCCGAAGCCCTTGCCGCCGCGCGCCATCGACCAGTTGACCTGCGGGCCGGTGCGGACGTAGTCGACGGCCTGCGTCGCGTCCTTCACGCCGACCTCGGCGATCTGCCGGTCGTCCGCGTACCAGCGCACGCGCCACGTGCCGGTCTCGAGGACGGCGGTGGTGCGCACCTTCCGCCCGGCGTCCGTGTAGCGGCGCACCCACGTCGCGGCCTCCGGCTCGGCCTTCGCGATCGCGATCGCGCGGCCCTGGTCGAGGACGGTCGCGGGCGCGCCGGCCCGTGGGATCGTGACGCTCCAGACGCGGGGCGGGTCGTCGACGATGCGGACCACGGCGACGCCGGCCCCGTTCGATGCGGCGTAGAGGGTGCAGGTCCAGCGTCCGTCGTCGGCGGTGAAGACGCAGGTCCATTTCGACAGCGGGTAGCGCGGCAGCACCTCGCTGACGTCTGGCGCCTCGCGGGCCAGCCGTTCGGCCTCCGGCGCCGACAGCGACGGCGTCGCGGCCGAGGCGGCCTGCGGCAGCGTGGCGAGCGCGACCAGGAGCGCCGCCGCGGCGAGCACTCGGCGCGGCCTCACTTGAGGACGCGCAGCCCCGCGTAGCGCTCGCGCTCGTCCCGGCGCACCCGCAGGGCGCCGACGGCGGCGACCAGGACGAGGGCGAAGCCGGCGAAGGGCACGATCGCGAGCGCGGCCACGACGACCGCGGCGGCGCCGAGGATCGCGGCGACGCCCCACGGCGTGCCGCCGCCCTGCACGGCGCGGTCCGCCATCCGCGTCGACGTCCACGCGGTGCCGGCGGCGATCACGGAGCCGACGAGCAATCCCGCGAACGGCACCTCGCCGCCGGCCGCGAGCTCGAAGGCGACGGCGCCGCCGACCGCGCTCAGCGCGAGCCGGACGGGAATCGGCAGCACCGCGCGCAGGCCCGCCTCGATGACGCCGGCGACCCAGGCGCCGATGAGGAACGGCGTGCCGTCGACGAGCGCGAGGGAGCCGGGCGCCCAGCCGAGCAGGGCGGCGACGGCGAGGATCCCGAGGGGGAGGAGGGCGGCGAGCCCGCAGGCGACGGCGAGGCCGGCGCCCTGGCCGAGGGCGACGAGGATATCCATGCCCGCATCGTAGGCGGCGGGCGCCTAGAGCAGGTAGCGGGCGCCTTCGGGGTCGACGTCGATGAGGGCGTCCATCACGTCGCCGACGTAGTCGCCGTCGACCTGCGTCGGGAACGGCTCATCGCAGCGCAGGTCGATCCGCGCGATGTCGTGCCAGTACGCGATGCGGGGGTCGCCCGAGCCGCGGGCGTGCCGGTGGTCGACGAGGATCCGCTGCACGAAGCCCGCGACGTCGCGGCGGTAGAGCCGTCGCGGGGCGACGATGTCGAGTCCGCCGTCGGCGGTCGCCGACGGGGCGAGGTCGAGCGGCAGCGGCCCGATGTACGACCAGGGGGCGAGGTTGACCGCGACCACGAAGGCGACGCGGTCGACCTGGCGGTCGGCGTGGACGGTGATCCGCGGCTGGCTGTACGCGCCGCGCGCCACGAGCTTGGCGAGCTCGCGCGCGTAGACGACGTCGGCGGAGCGGCGCCGCTTGTCGGTGCGCTCGCGGCCGTCGACGCGGCGCACGACCTCCGCGTCGAGGCCGACGCCCGCGTTGAAGGCGAAGCGGCGGCCGTTGATGCGGCCGACGCGGACGCTGCGCTCGCGCCCCTCCGCGAGCGCGGAGGCGAGCCGCCGGGCCGCGGCGGGGATCGACGGGGGCAGCCCGAGGTTGCGCGGCATCACGCTCGTGCCGCCGCCCGGCAGGAGCCCGATCGGCAGCGCCGCGCCGACGCCGTTGAGCACCTCGTTCGCGGTGCCGTCGCCGCCGAGCACGATGACGGCGTCGAAGGCCTCGTCGACCGCGCGGCGGGCGAGGTCGGCGGCGCCCAGCGGGCGCGTCGTGCGGACGACCTCGATCTCGGCGGCCGCCTCCAGCTCGCGCCGGGCGGTGCGCTCGACCACGGCGTTGACGCGGCTGGCGACGGGGTTGACGATGAGAAGGGCGCGCATGCGATTCGCGGTGGCTTCACCGCGTCGGCACCGGACTGTACCCCCGCCCACGAGACCCGCGGGTAGGATGTTCCCGATGGACACGATCCCCGAGCGCTTCGCGCGCGCCGCCGGGCAGGCGCCGCGCGCCGCCGTCGCCGCCTACGCGATGGCCGTCCTGCACGCCGCCGTCGCCCTGACCGTGGGGCTTATCGGCGGCGAGCCCTTCACGATCGCCGTCGGCCTCGGCGCCGCCATCGCAGGCGCCGTCGTCTGGGTGGTGGTCGGCACCGTGATCTGCCTGCTGGCGCAGATCGCCGACCGCCGCTGACGCCCGAAGGACGCGGAGGACGGGGCCGGGCCCTTGGGCCCGACCCCGCCCCCGGGGTGTCCGCCGGCTGCGGAGGAGTGGCTCAGCCGGCGAGCGCGGTGGGATCCTGCGGCTGGTTGCCGAGGGTCACGGTGATGTCTTGGGTGGAGCCGTCGGCGCGCTTGAGGACGAGCTTCAGCTCGTCACCGGGCTCGAGCGCCGAGACGGCGGCCTGGAGATCCTTGACCTCCTCGACCCGCTCGCCGTTGGCCTCGACGACCACGTCGCCGCCGGTGGCGTAGCTCTTGCCCTCGATCGTGATCTGCCCGGTCGCGCCCCTGAGGCCCGCCTTCGCGGCGGGCGAGCCCTCGCTGACGCCGGCGATCATGGCGCCGTAGTCGGCGCCGACCTTGACCTGCTCGGCCAGCGTCGCGTCGACCTCGGACAGCTGCACGCCGAGCCAGGCGTGCTGCGCCGTGCCCGTCGCCATCAGGTCCGCGACGACCTCCTTGACGAGGTTGATCGGCACGGCGTAGCCGAGGCCGACGTTGCCGCCGCCGGTGCCGCCGGTGTAGATCTGCGAGTTGATCCCGATCACCTGGCCCTGCATGTCGAACAGGGGGCCTCCGGAGTTGCCCTGGTTGATCGCCGCGTCGGTCTGGATCACGCCGTTGATGCTGAAGCCGTTCGGGGCCTCGATCGAGCGGGCCACCGCGGACACGATGCCGCTGGTGACGGTGCGGTCCTGCCCGAACGGGTTGCCGATCGCGACGACGGGCTCGCCGACCACGACGGAGGCGGAGTCGCCGAGCGGCACGACGGTCAGGGCGGACGCCGGCAGGTCGACCTTGAGCAGCGCCACGTCCGTGGCGTTGTCGACGCCGATCACCTTCGCCTCGACGCGCTCGTCGTTCGAGAAGGAGACGGTGATCGATCCCTGGGCGCCGTCGACGACGTGCGCGTTGGTCAGGATGTGGCCGTCCTTGTCGATCACGAAGCCGGAGCCGAGGCCCTGGGAGTGCTCGACGCGGACCACGCCCGCGCCGTACCGCTCGTACATGGCGGCGATGTCCATCGTCGCGCCCTGCACCGCGGCGACGGGCTTGTCGCCGCCCGCCATCGGCTCGGAGACGGAGGCCTCCTCGACCGGCGCGGCCTCCTGCACCACCGTGGTGGTCGTGCCGGGGCCTGGCTCGCGCTCGATCACGAGCGCGGTGCCGCCGGCGGCGAGGCCGGCCGACAGGAGCGCCGCCACGAGGATGGGCACCACCGTGCGGGAGCCGCGCTTCGGCGCGGGGGCGGCGCCGACGGGCGGCGGGGTCGTCTGCTGCGGGGCGCCCCAGGCGCCGCCGGTGGGGCCCTGCGGGGGTGGGGTGGGAGTCCAGTTGTCGCTCATGGCCCTAGTGATATCGGCCCCGTGTGAACGCCGGCCGGCGGTTTTCGTTCAGGTTCCGTTAAGCCGACTCGTGCGGCGGACCCGCGAACGGGTACCGTGCACGGGTGCCGGTCGGCCGCCTCTACGTGCTTGTCTTCATGACGGGCTTCTGCATCCTCGGCGTGGAGCTGACCGCCGCGCGCCTGATGGCGCCCTTCTTCGGCACGTCGACGCTCGTGTGGGCGAACATCATCGGCCTCACGCTGCTGTTCCTGTCGCTCGGATACTGGCTCGGCGGGCGCCTCGCCGACCGCCACCCCCGCCCGCTCGGCCTCGGCCTCGTCGTGCTGTTCTCCGCCCTCGCCGTCGCGGTCCTGCCGTTCGCCACGCGTCCCCTGCTCGGCGCCGCGACGGACGCCTTCGCCGAGCTCTCCGCCGGCGTCCTGATCGGGTCGTTCCTCGCCGTGATGCTGGCCCTCGCGATCCCGATCACGGCGCTCGGCACGGTCGCGCCGTGGGCGATGCGCCTCGCCGTCCACTCCGTCGAGCAGGCGGGCTCGGTGGCGGGTCGCCTGTACGCCCTGTCGACCGTCGGCTCGCTGCTCGGCACCTTCGCCTCCGTGCTGCTGCTCGTGCCGTGGATCGGGACGCGCCGCACCCTGCTCGTCTTCGCGCTGCTCCTCGCCCTCGCCGCGCTGCCGCTCCTGCCCCGTCGCGCGCTGGCCGCGCCCGCCGCGATCGCGCTGCTCCTGCTCGTGCCCGAGTCCGGGGTGAAGGCGGCGCCGGGCGACACGGTCGTCTGGGAGGGCGAGTCGCCGTACCAGTTCGTGCAGGTCGTGCGCGAGCAGGACGGCGACACCGTGCTGCGCCTCAACGAGGGCTGGGCGACGCACTCGATCAAGGTCGGGCCGAGCGGCCTCGTCGGCGGGTACTGGGACCGGCCGCTGTGCCTTCCCGTCGCGATCGACCGCCCCGAACGCGGACGACTCGCCGTGCTCGGCAACGCGGCGGGCACGACGGCCGTCCAGTACGCCCGCTTCTGGCCGTCGTGGCGCGTCGACGGCGTCGAGATCGACGGGCTCGTGTCGGAGGCCGGCTACCGCTTCTTCGGCATGGGCGAGGCGAACCTGACGGTGCACACGGCCGACGCGCGTCCGTGGCTCGAGGCCTCGGACGACGCGTTCGACGCGATCGCGATCGACGCGTACCGCCAGCCGTACATCCCGTTCCACCTCGTCACCGCCGAGTTCTTCGAGACGGTGCGCGAGCGGCTCGCACCCGGCGGTGCCGTGATGATCAACGTCGGCGCGCCGCCCGGACAGGACCAGGCGCTCGAGCGCATCGCGGGCACGATGGCCTCCGTCTTCCCCGAGGTCGAGCTCGCGCGCGTGAACGACTTCAACACCGTGGTCACGGCCTACCGCGACGCGGGCTCGGCCGGGCCCGCGGCCGCGCGGATGGCCGCGCAGTCCGGCCCCCTGGCCGACGACTGCCGCGCGCTCGCCGCCGACCGCCGGGTGGTGGCGGCGACGGACGACCCGCTGACGGACGACCTCGCGCCCGTCGAGTGGCTGACCGATCAGGCGCTCCTGTCCTACATCGGCGAGGGCGCACCCGGCGCCGAGAGCTGAGCGCGGGAAGGAAACCCGCGGGACCGGCGTTGTTCGGGTAGCCTTATTTGACTACCCTAATGCGGGATCGGCTGGTTCCGGCCGGCCCGCGAAGGTCTCTGCACGACAACCCCCGCCGCCCCGCGGCCCGCACGCCCAGGAGCGTCCTCCATGCCCGACCTCGTCATCCGCAATCTCCACGCGACCATCGCCGATACGGACACGGAGATCCTGAAGGGGATCGATCTCGAGATGTCGCGCGGCGAGATCCACGCGATCATGGGCCCGAACGGGTCCGGCAAGTCGACCCTCAGCCACGTCCTGATGGGCCATCCCGGCTACGAGGTGACGGCGGGCGAGGTCCTGTTCATGGGCGAGGACCTGCTCGACATGGCGGCCGACGAGCGCTCCCGCGCCGGGCTCTTCCTGTCCTTCCAGTACCCGTTCGCCGTCCCCGGCGTGACGGTGGCGAACTTCATCCGCATGGCCGTCAACGCGCACCGCAAGGGCGGCCCCGACGGCGCGGACGATCCGATCCGGATCCCGGAGTTCCGCAAGCAGCTGCAGGAGGCGATGGAGCTGCTGGAGATCGACAAGTCGATGTCGTCGCGCTCCCTCAACGACGGCTTCTCCGGCGGCGAGAAGAAGCGCTTCGAGATCCTCCAGATGGCGATGCTCAAGCCGAAGATCGCGATCCTCGACGAGACCGACTCCGGCCTCGACATCGACGCGCTGAGGATCGTCTCGGGCGGCATCAACGCCCTCGTCGGCGACGACATGGGCGCCCTGATCATCACGCACTACCAGCGCATCCTCGACCACGTGAAGCCCGATCGGATCCACGTGCTGATGGACGGCCGCATCGTCCGCTCCGGCGGTCCCGAGCTCGCCCACGAGCTCGAAGCCTCCGGCTACGCGGGGATCGCCGAGGAGGTGAGCGCCTGATGGGCAGCATCGAGACGCCCGACGTCGGCCTCGGCGACTACAAGTGGGGCTTCCACGACGAGGAGAACCCGGTCATCAAGACGGAGCGCGGCCTCGACGAGGACATCATCCGCCAGATCTCGGCCCACAAGGGCGAGCCGCAGTGGATGCTCGACTTCCGTCTCGAGTCGTACGAGATCTTCAAGTCCAAGCCGATGCCGAACTGGGGCGCCGACCTGACCGGCATCGACTTCGACGAGATCTACTACTACCTCAAGCCGGCCGAGGCGAATGCGCGCTCCTGGGATGACGTCCCGGAGACGATCAAGAACACCTTCGAGCGCCTCGGCATCCCCGAGGCGGAGCGCAAGTTCCTCGCCGGCGTCGGCGCCCAGTACGAGTCCGAGGTCATCTACCACAGCCTCAAGACCGAGCTCGAGGACCAGGGCGTCCTGTTCCTCGACACGGACCAGGCGCTGCTCCAGCACGAGGACCTGTTCCGTGAGCACTGGGCGACGATCATCCCGCCGGCCGACAACAAGTTCGCTGCGCTCAACAGCGCCGTCTGGTCGGGCGGCTCGTTCATCTACGTCCCGCCGGGCGTCCGGATCGAGCAGCCCCTGCAGGCCTACTTCCGCATCAACGCCCAGAACATGGGCCAGTTCGAGCGCACGCTGATCATCGTCGACGAGGGCGCCTACGTGCACTACGTCGAGGGCTGCACCGCGCCGACGTACTCGTCGGACTCGCTGCACTCCGCCGTCGTCGAGATCCTCGTCAAGAAGGGCGGGCGCTGCCGCTACACGACGATCCAGAACTGGTCGAACAACGTCTACAACCTCGTCACGAAGCGCGCCGTGGCCGAGGAGGACGCGACGATGGAGTGGGTCGACGGCAACCTCGGCTCGAAGGTGACCATGAAGTACCCCGCGGTCATCCTCAAGGGCGAGCGCGCCCACGGCGAGATCCTGTCGATCGCCTTCGCCGGCGAGGGCCAGCACCAGGACGCGGGCGGCAAGGTCACGCACGTGGCGCCGAACACGACCTCGGTGATCACGTCGAAGTCGATCTCGAAGGACGGCGGCCGCTCCTCGTACCGCGGTCTCCTGCGGGTCAACAAGGACGCGGAGGAGTCGAAGTCGAAGGTCGTCTGCGACGCCCTCATCATCGACCCCGAGTCGCGCACCGACACGTACCCGTACATCAACATCGCCGCCGACCAGGTCGACATCGGCCACGAGGCGACCGTCTCGAAGCTCGGCGAGGAGCAGATCTACTACCTGATGAGCCGCGGCCTGTCCGAGGCCGAGGCGAGCGCGCTGATCGTGGCCGGCTTCATCGAGCCGATCACGAAGGAGCTGCCGCTGGAGTACGCCGTCGAGCTGAACCGGCTGATCCAGCTGCAGATGGAGGGCTCGGTCGGATGAGCGCCTGGCTCGCAGAGCGCCGCGAGGCGGCCGCCGAGTCGAACGCGGCCCTGCCCGTCCCCACCCTCACGGACGAGCACTGGCGCTTCACGTCCCTGCGCGGCATCGACTTCGCCGCGTACGCCCCCTCCGCCGAGCCCGCCGCCGGCGAGCCGACCGGCGCGATCCTCGCGGACGGCGCGCACGCCGGCCGTGTCGTCGTGCGCGACGGCGGCGCCGTGATCGACGAGCTCGCGGAGGCCGTGGCGGCGCAGGGCGTCGTCTTCGGCTCGCTGCGCCGGCTCGCGGAGGAGCGCCCCGAGCTGGTCGAGCCCCTGCTCGGCACGATCGTCGGCTACGACGAGAAGTTCGCGGCGGAGAACGGCGCGCTCTGGACGGACGGCGTCCTCCTGCACGTGCCGGCCGGCGTCAAGGTCGCCGACCCCTTCCACGTCGCCTACGAGATCGCCACGCCCGAGGCGGCGCAGCAGTGGCGCGCCCTGATCGTCGTCGAGGCCGGCGCCGAGGCGA
>JAURLF010000218.1 GCA_030831375.1 Gaiellales bacterium
ACGAGGTCGGCGATCGCGTCCTCGTTCTCCTCGCTGCGGCGCACGAGGCCGACGATCACGCCGATGACGAACGCGATCACGGGGAGGCTGACGAGGAACCAGCCGGTGCCGTTGAGCGCGAAGCTCTCCACCGTCGGGTCCTTGCCCTCGGCCACGGTCCCCGCGAGGAGCGCGAACTTGGCGACGAGGAGGTACGCGCCGACCGCGAGCGCGACCGTGGCGATCAGCGGGGCGATCAGCGTGTTCCACGGCCTGGCGTCCGCCGGGTTGCGGCGGAAGTACGCGATCACCGCGACCGAGACGAGGATCTCGACGATCACGATCGAGAGCACGGCCACCGAGCTCGCCCAGTAGAAGAGGTTGAGCACCGGGTCGAGGTCGCGCAGCCAGAAGATCAGGATCACGATCAGCGTGACGATCGAGGCCACGATCGACGCGGTGGCGGGGGCACCGCGGCCGTTGACGTGGTCGAGCCGCTGCGGCAGCACGCCGGCGCGGCCCATCGAGAACAGGTAGCGCGAGACCGAGTTCTGGAAGGCCAGGAGGCCCGCGAACAGGCTGGACAGGATCAGCCAGCTCATGATGTCGACCATCCAGCTGCCGACGTACTCGTCGGCGACGGCGAACAGCACCGCGGCCGGATCGGCCAGCGGCACGCCGTCGATCGAGGAGATCTCGACCATCCGGTCGACGGCCACGGACGTGCCGAGGCCGGAGATCACGGCCCACGAGGTGAGGCCGAAGACGATCGCGATCAGGATCACCGAGACGTACGTGGCGATCGGCACCGTGCGCTTCGGGTCCTTCGACTCCTCGCCGTAGATGGCCGTCGCCTCGAAGCCGATGTACGACGCGAACGCGAAGGCGAGCGCGATGCCCGCGGAGCCCGCGAGGCCGCCCGCGAAGACGGCGCCCGGCGAGAACGAATCCCAGAAGTTGAGGCCGTCCGGGCCGCCGCCCTGGAGCAGCACGGCGAGCGCGGTGATGATCAGCGACCCGAGCTCGAGCACGAGCAGGACGCCGAGGATCTTGGCGCCGACGTCGACGCGCAGGAGCGACAGGGCCAGGACCAGCGCCCACGCGATCAGGGCCCACGCCCACCACTGCAGGTCGATGCCGAGGCGGTCGTTGAACTGGAACGAGGCGACCGCGCCGAAGAAGCCGTAGATCGACAGCTGGATCGCGAAGTACGCCACGGTCGAGATGAACGCCGAGCCGACGCCCGGGATCACGCCGAGGCCGCGGCCGATGTACGCGAAGAAGGCGCCGGCGTTCGTGACCTTCGAGCTCATCGCGACGTAGCCGACGCTGAAGATCAGCAGCGCGAGCCCGACCAGGATGTACGTGCCGGGCACGGCCGGGCCGGTCCCGAGCACCGACGCGACGGGCACGGCGCCCGTCATGCCGACGAGCGGCGCCGCCGCGGCGACGACGAAGAAGATGATCGCGAGCACGCCGAGCTGCCCGCGGCGCAGGCTGCTGTCGGGTGTCGCATCCGGTGCTGGCTTGAGGTCGCTCATCGCGGCTCCCCTCCTCGATGGGTCTTCCAGCCTGACCTATCCGCCGTCGACCGGCAGAATCCTCCCCCGCTTTCTGGCCGGACGATCAGGCGCCGCGCGCGCCGGTGCCCGCCAGGCGCCACTCGTAGACGGGCCGGTAGACGTCGTAGAGCGCGATGATCACGGCGAAGAGGGCGGCCAGGAAGACCGCGTCGGGGATCGTCGTGCCGCTGCTCGCGAGCAGGCTGGCGAGGACGGCGAGCGGCACGTTGACGAGCAGGCGCGCGGCGACCGCGCCCGGGATCGTGCTCGCGATGCGGCCGCGGCGCACCCAGCGCAACGACAGCGCCGCGTTGGCCACCACGAGCACGGCGGCCCCGCCGACCAGCTCGAGCGGGCGTGCGTCGAGGTCCGGGATCGC
The DNA here is from genome assembly GCA_030831375.1 of Gaiellales bacterium. GTDB lineage: Bacteria > Actinomycetota > Thermoleophilia > Gaiellales > F1-60-MAGs149 > F1-60-MAGs149. Next base: position 1,921 of record JAURLF010000218.1, read on the forward strand.
GGACCCGAAGATGACGGCCAGGAGGCCGACCAGCACCGCCTTGTCGAGCGTCGGCCAGGAGCGCACGCGGCCGTGCTCGGCCAGCCAGCGGCAACGGTCGTCGGGCGTCGCCATGCCCTCCGGCAGGGCCGGGGCGCGCAGCGTGAATGGGTGGTCGGCCGGGGCGAGCCGCGGACGCACCACGAGCACCAGCACGAGCACGAGGAGGACGAGGCCCACGGCGACGGCGGGCCCGAACCACGGCACGTCGCTGACGGCGTCGGTGAAGTCGAGCTTGGCGATGTGGATCCACCACTCCTGCGGCAGCTTGATGAAGATCCAGATGCCGGCGGCCGCGAGCACCCACGTGCGCAGCCGGATCCGGCGCAGGTCCCAGCGGCCGCGGGCGCCCTCGGCGGCGATGAAGAAGTACTCGAACGTGTTCGGGAAGACGAGCAGCAGCCACGACAGGCCCGACAGCTCGAACAGGGCCGCGCCGAGCTGGCGCCAGTAGAACAGGACCCGCGCGACGCCGGCCGCCGCCGCGGACGCCCAGTTGCGCAGGATCGACACGTACGCGATCGACAGGTAGAAGATGTCCATCGCCTTGTCGTACGACTGGTAGAAGGGCGGGTCGTAGCCGAACGTCTGGAAGATCGTCTGATCGGCCGCGTCGACCACGAGGCAGCCGATCACCCCCGGCAGCGGGTAGCGGAAGATCACGAGCGGCAGCGCGAAGCGCACGAGCAGCACGACGCCGAAGAGCGCCGCGAAGCCGACGCCGCTGTCCGCCGCCTCGCCCATCCCGCCAGCCTACCCGGCGCGGGCCGCGGCCCGTCGAGGACATGCCGCACGAACGTCCGCCGCGCGGGACCAGGCGTATGCTGCCCTGACCCCGCCCAGGAGAGGACCGATGACCCGCGCCGACGCCGGCACCCGCAACGCGACCATCCTGATGGCCCTGACCTACGCGATCGCCGCGCTCGGCATCGGCCTCGGCTTCAGCGCCCTCGGCGACCCGGAACCCGACCTCGCCCTCGCCGCGCTCCTCGCCGTCGGCGGCGGCGGCCTGCTGTCGTTCGTCCGCCACGCGCTCTTCCACCGCGCCGACGCCGAGCGCATCGGCTGGACGTCAGACCGCGCCAACCCCTTCCAGATCGAGGTCGGCCTCGCCAACCTCGCCTGGGGCCTCTACGCCGTCGCCGTGTTCGCGTTCGGCTGGGGCCTCGAGGCGCAGTCCGCCGGCTTTCTCGTGTTCGGGCTCTACATGTCGGCCGTAGCCGTCTTCGAGGTCCTGAACGCGGGCGGGCCCAACCGCCGCCCCTGGGCGCAGGTGATCCCGAGCGCGGCCTTCGGCCTGCTCCTGCTCGCGATCGGCCTGACGGGGATGAACGCGGCGGGCTAGACGATGGCGGAGCCGAACGGGGACCGCGCGCGCCACTGGCCCGCGATCGAGCGGAAGCACGGCCAGCCGATCGAGCACTGGTTCGCGCTCGTCCGGGACCTCGGCGACGCCCGCTACCCCGAGCAGATGGCGCTCCTGCAGGAGGGGCACGGCTTCAGCCGCGCCCACGCCAACGCCGTCGTCATGCACTGCCGCGGCTCGACGAGCCAGCGGCGCTTCACCACGCTCGACGCCTACCTCGCGGACGCCGACCCCGTCGGCGCCGCCACCGTGCGCGCGATCCTCGCGGCTGCCGGCCGGCTACGCCCCGACCTCGAGCTCGTGATCGCCTGGAACCAGCCGATGCTGCGGGGCGACGACGGCTACGTGTTCGGCGCCAGCCTCGGGAAGCGCCACATCCTGATCGCCCCCTGGGCCCGAGGCCGCCTCGAGGCGCTACGCCCCCGACTCGAGGCCGAGGGTTACGCGGTCAACCGGAAGACGGTTCGAGTGCCGCTGGACTGGGCGGTCGACGAGGCGCTGCTCGGCGAACTCATCGGGGCGTGAACGGCCCAGCCACGCATCCGCCGTATCATCAGGCGAGCACGTCCCCGCCCCCGTAGCTCAGGGGATAGAGCAGCGGTTTCCTAAACCGCGTGTCGGATGTTCGAGTCATCCCGGGGGCATCAGCTGAGGCTGACAAACGCAGTCAAGCCCAGGCGGAGTCCTCCCTAGAACGTCGCCGAGCAGTCACTGCGGATGTACTGCGGGTTGCGTGCGCCGCCCTTGTTGATGAGGGGGTCGTCGGAATAGACAGCGTCGTATGTTTCCTTGAATTCGCATGCTCCGTCTTCGTCGGTCTCCTCCACGACGATTTCGACGAACGAGCCCTCTTCAAACAACACCTCCGTGGTCACGGCGGCGGCGATGGCCTCCCCGGCGAAGCCGATGACCGCGATCGCGGCGACATTCACGGCGGCATCGGCGGCGAGGTAGATGAATGCCCACTTGGCGACGGGGTGGTTGCCCATCCACTGCGAGAACTTCGTGGACAGGGCGCCGGTGCAGATCACGTTCCCGCTCTCATCCAGCAGGAACATGTCGAACCCCGATGTGCCGAACTCCGGGGTCACCCTGATGGTGTAGGCGCCGCCGGAGGCGAAGGTGGGCGGCGCCGTGTTGCAGGGCGTGTACTTCTTGCTCGGCGCGTGATCCCAGTTGGCGTTGTAGATGCTGCAGCTCCCGACGCAGTTCAGGCGCTCGGCGGAGAACCCGACCGTGGTCACGTTCTGGATCGGGTTGACGTACGTGAGCATCTGGGACGTGTTCTGGGGCACCGAGACGACGCCGTTGCCGTACTGCCCTGACGTGGGGTCCTGCGCGGTCGGGAACGTGAACACGAGGTCGGTCTTCGTGTTGTTGGCCAAGGTCAGCGTGAACGAGCTGTCCGCGACCGCCGGCAGGGTGCCGCCGGGCAGGGCCGTCGACGCCGTCACCTGGCGGGTCGCGCTGGTGGTCGTGATCCGATACCTGTGGACTCCGAACAGGCGCTTCGGGACACGGAACCCGGTCAGGAACCGCCCATCGCGGTCGGAGCGGAATCGGGCGACGGTCGTCCACGCGGCGTCGCCGTCGGACTTTGCCTCGAGCCGCAGCCACTTGCCCGCCAGGGTATCCCGGAGGCGGGCGGGGAGCCGACCGCGCAGCTTGTAGCGCGTGCCGATGACAAGCCCAGCCATCGGCCGACCGGCATGCGGCCCGCTCTTGGTCGTATTCACGAACAACGGATCGCCGCCGCGCGTGAGGAGCCCCCACCACTTCGGCTTGTTCGGTGCGACAGCAGTCCCACGCGTGGACGGTCCCGGCGCGACGACGCCGTCCGAGCCGGGGTGCACCGACATCGCATCGGCGGCGACGCCGCTGCGCGCGCCGTCGACGGCGGGCGCGGCACCCGCCGCCCGTGCCGACTCGCTGAGACCGACCGCGAGCACCACGGCGGCAATGAGGGCCGCAGCCCAGTGCATCGACTTCACGGAAACGTTCCTTTCGTCAGCAGCGCCGGGACGGTCTCGTCTTCCCTCAACGACGACCGCAACACACCCTACGCCCCCGAAGCCCGCGCGGTCAAGGCCCCGGAGGCCCACCCGTGAGCCGCGTCACCGGCTGTCTGCCTGCGCGCGCACGTCGGACCCGCAGCACGCAGCGGCGGCGCACCGGTGACCGGCGGCAGATCCACCCGCCCGCGGTGGGCTGCCTCCCGCAGCCGCAGGCGACCTGCCACCGGTTCCGCGACGGCCGCCGTGTGACCGGCGCCACCGGCCCCAGCTACCTCGTGCGCCCCGCCGACCGGGGGCGCCCGCAGCACGGTCCGCGTCACCTGGACCAACGCCGTCGGCACCATCACCCGGACCCTGCAGCCGGTCACGATCACGGGCTGAGGCGACGCCGGCCCTGACGCCCTCCCCTCACGCGGCGCCTCCGATGCAGAATGCCCGCGCGCGTATGGTGATTCCGTGACCGTCCTCGTCCGAGCCCTCGTCTTGACCGCCGCGGCCCTCGCCCTGACCGCGTGCGCCGGCCACTCGTCCGGGCCGCCCGAGGGCTTCACGCGCCTCGCGGACGTCGCGCCCGACATCGTGCAGGAGATCCGCTACCACGGCGAGCACAACTTCGTGGGCCGGCCCATCACCGGGTACGACGCGCCCGAGTGCTGGCTCACCGAAGAGGCGGCGCAGGCGCTGGCCGCCGTGCAGGCCGACGTCACGGCCAAGGGCTACTCGCTCAAGGTCTACGACTGCTACCGCCCGCAGCGGGCCGTGGACGACTTCGTGGAGTGGGCCGAGGACCCCGCGGACGACGTCACGCGCGGCGAGTTCTATCCGCGCCTGGCGAAGGACCAGCTCTTCCCCCTGGGGCTGATCGCGGCGAAGAGCGGGCACAGCCGGGGGTCGACGGTCGACGTCACCCTCGTGCCGCTCGGGTCGGAGGCCAGCCCGCCGTGGGTCGTGGGAGACCCCATCGTCGACTGCGCCGCCCCCGTGGGTATGCGGTTCGCGGACACGTCCATCGACATGGGCACCGGCTTCGACTGCTTCGACCCGATCGCGGCGACGGCGAGCCCGGACATCACGGCGGAGCAGCGGGCCAACCGTGAGCTGCTCGTGTCCGCGATGGAGGCCGCGGGGTTCGCCAACCTCCCGGAGGAGTGGTGGCACTACACGCTCGCCGACGAGCCCTTCCCGGAGACCTTCTTCGACGCGCCCATCGGGTGATCGCCGCTCGGCGGGATCGGAGCCGCACGCGCACAGGCGCGCGCATCGCGCTCAGAGCTGGCGCTCGACGAGATCCCGGTAGTGACCGCCGAGCGCCATGAGCTCCTCGTGGCGCCCGAGCTCGACGACGCGGCCGGCGTCGACGACGGCGATCTGATCCGCATCCCTCACCGTCGACAGCCGATGGGCGATGACCAGACGGGTGGCGGACATCCGGGCGAGGGACTGGGTCACGATCTCCTGCGTCGGGTTGTCGAGGGCGCTCGTCGCCTCGTCGAGGATGATCAGCCGTGGGCGGCCCGCGACGGCGCGGGCGAGCAGGAGGCGCTGCACCTGGCCGCCTGAGAGCGTGCCCGCCCCGTCCATGAGCATGGTGTGCATCCCCATGGGCAGGTCGCGGATGAAGTCCGCCAGGCCGACCTCCTCCGCCGCCGCCCAGGCGTCGTCGATCGTCATGTCGCGGCCCCCGACGATGTTGTCGAGGATCGAGCCCCCCATCAGCGAGAACTTCTGCATGACGACGCCGAACTGCCGGCGCACGTAGGCGAGGTCCAGCTCGCCGAGCGGAGCGCCGTCAGTCCACCACCCGCCGGATCACACCTTGAGCGACTCGACGACCTTGCCGCCGACGAGCACGCGCAGCCGCGTCGAGCCGGGACGGCCCTTGACCTTCAGCCGGATCGTCAGCGCGCTGCCCGTGGCCTTTCTCCTCGAGACCACGACGTAGCGTTTGCCGACCTTGCGCATGATCACGACCTTCGCGCCAATCGACGCGGTCGGGATCGCGACGACAACCGTGACCTTGGCCCCGGTGCGCGTCGCCGCAGCCGTCGGCTTAGTGACCGCAGTGGGCGAATTCGTGCTGGGTGCGGCGCTCGCAGCGCCGGTGCTGGGTGTCGGGGCAGTGACTGGTGCGTTCTCAACCGGCGCGACCGGCGTCACGGGCGCGGACGCTACGGACGCCACGCTCGTCCCCACGGCGTTGGTCGCCGTGACCCTGAACGTGTACGACGCG
>JAURLF010000219.1 GCA_030831375.1 Gaiellales bacterium
GACGATGTCGATGTAGTCGCCGCCGATCTCGACCATCGAGCGGATGTCAGCGAGGCTGAGCCCCTTGTCCATGACGTGGGTCAGGCCGACCTCGCGCGGCTTGCCTCCGCGCGGGGGCAGCTCGAGGAAGCCAGCCGCATCCATACGGGAAGCCTATCAGCCGCATCAGAACGGCATATCCCGCCCTCAGCGCACGGGAAGCCGCGTGACGACGCGGCAGCCGCCGCCGGGCGCGTCTCCGATCTGCACCGTGCCGCCGTGCGCCGCGAGGTCCTGGCGCACGATCGCGAGGCCGAGGCCGGACCCGGGCCGGTCCTGGACGCCGACGCCGCGGCGGAAGCGCTCGAACATCGCATCGCGCTGATCGGCCGGGATGCCGGGGCCGGCGTCGTCGACGACGATCTCGCCCGGCCGCACCCGCACGCGCACCGGCGAGGCGCCGTGCAGGAGCGCGTTCTCGACGAGGTTCGCGAGGGCGCGCTCGAGGCGCGTCGGGTCGCCCCTGAACGGGGTCGGCTCCGCGTCGAGCTCGATCACGGCCTCGGGGCGCCGTGAGCGGGCGCGGGCGACGACGTCGGCGGCGAGGTCGTCGAGCCGCAGCTCCTCGGAGCGCTCGACCGGTCTCGCGCCGCGCGCGAGGTCGACGATGCCGGTGATCATCCGGGACACGTCGTCGATCTCGCGGCCGAGCGCGTCGGCGACCTGGCGGCGATCGTCGTCGGAGAGCTCCACGGCGGGGTCGCCGAGCGTCTCGACGTCGGTGCGCAGCGCGGTCAGCGGCGTGCGCAGCTCGTGCGCGGCGTCCGCCACGAGCTGGTCCTGGGCGCGGCGCGACTCCTCAAGCCCGCTGAGGAGGTCGTTGACGGCGCCGGCGAGGCGCGCCGACTCGGCGCCCCCCTGCTCCGGCAGCCGGCGGGTCAGGTCGCGCGCGCGGGCGGCGTCGTCGACGTCGGCCGCGAGGCGCCGCAGCGGCACGAGGCCACGGTCGGCGACGAGCCAGCCGAGCCCGATCGCGATGATCGCCCCGCCGATCCCGGCCAAAAGCAGCAGCCGCTGGAGCCGCTCGAGCGAGTCCTCGACGTCCTCCACGGAGCGCCCGACCTGCAGGGCGAGATCAGGCTGCAGTCCGACCACGAGCACGCGGATCGGCTCGTCGCCGTAGCGGATCGTCTCGAAGTCCGAGCCTCGTCCGCGGGCCGCGATCTCCGCGGCCTCGTCGGCCGGGGGCAGCGGGTCCTCCCCGGCGGGCAGGCGCACGATCGCGCCGGAGCCGTCGATCAGCTCGGCGAAGATCCCCGGCCCGCCGAAACGGCCGTTGAGCGGGCCGCCGAACGGGCGCTCACGGCGCTCGCCGCGGTCCCGCTCATCGTCCTCGTCCTCGTCCGCGTCCTCTCCTTGAGCGGCGGCGGCAGCAGCGGCGGCCGCGGCGTCCCCTTGCGGGTCGGGGCGCGAAGCGGCGCGGGCCTCGCGCAGCGCCGCGGCGCGCAGCGAGTCGTCCACCTCGGCGTAGAGGGAGCGGCGGGCCGCCTCGTACGTGACGATGCCGCCGATCGCGAACGCCACGACGACGGCGAGGGCGGAGGCGAGCGCGATGCGCAGCCGCAGGCTCATGCGCGCGTCCTCAGCACGTAGCCGACGCCGCGCACCGTCTCGATCAGCCGCGAGGCGTCGCCGTCCTCGAGCTTGCGCCGCAGGTAGCCGACGTAGACCTCGACGCCGTTCGAGGATGTGCGGGCGTCCATGCCCCAGACGCGGTCGAGGATCACCTCGCGGGTCAGGACGCGGTCGGGATTGCGTAGGAAGAGCTCGAGCAGCAGCCGCTCCGTGCGCGTCAGGTCGAGCTCGCGGCCGTCGCGCTCCGCCGTGTGGGAGGCGAGGTCGAGCCGCACGCCCGCGGCCTCGATGACCTCGTCGTCCCCACCCGTCTCGGCCAGCGAGCGGCGTGCGATCGCCCGCAGCCGGGCGTCGAGCTCGACCGTCGCGAACGGCTTCACGAGGTAGTCGTCGGCACCCGCGTCAAGGCCCTCGACGCGGTCGGCGACGGCGTCGCGCGCCGTCAGCATCAGGATCGGGATGCGCACGCCCGTCTCGCGCAGGGTGCGGCACACGTCGAAGCCGGAGGCGTCGGGCAGGCCGACGTCGAGGACGATCGCGTCGATGGCGTCGTCGACCGCCATCCGGCCATCGGCGGCCGTGGCCGCCTCGACGATGTCGTGCCCGCGCGCGGTCAGGGCCCGGCGCACCGCCGAGCGCACGGACTCGTTGTCCTCGATGATCAGGATCCGCATGGTCGTCGGGGCGCGCTGCCGGCCCCACCCGAGTATGGCGGGCGGGGCCGGCTCGTGCGCCTAGGCGTCGCCGAAGGCGCCCGTCGGCTCGGGGCCGCCGGCCCCGTCGTCGTCCATGCCGTGGCCGACGCCGCCCATCCTGTGGTCGCCGCCGTCGTGGTGGTCGCCCTTGCCGTGATGACCGGGGCCGCCGTCCATGCCCGGGCCGCCGCGCATGCCGCGCCTGCCGATCCCGATCGGCGCGCCGGCGTCGATCAGCGCCTGCACCCGGTCGGCCTGGGCCTGCGTGACCTTGCCCTCCTGGACCAGCTCCGCGAGGCGGTGGGCGCCCATCGCCGCGTGGATGCGCTGCTCGGCCTCGTCGGCCTTGCCCGCGTCGATCAGGGCCTGGATGTCCTTCGCCTCCTGCGCCGTCAGCGCGCCCTCCTTGTGGAGGTGCTCGAGGTGGCGGCTCTGGTGCTCGGCGTCCTCGGCGTGGCGCTGGTCCTCGCCGGTCTTCATGCCGCGGATGCCGATCGGCACGCCCTCGTTGGCGAGCGCCGCGGCCTCGTCGGCCTGGGCCTGCGTGATCTTCCCGTCCTGGACGAGCTGGGCCAGGGCGTTGCCGAGCATCGCGGCGCGCAGAGCCTGCATCGCGGCATCGCCCTGCCCGGCGTCGACCTGCTTCTGGATGGCGTCGGCCTGCGCCTGCGTGAGCCGGCCCTCAGCGACGAGCTCGCCGAGGCGGTCGGCGGTGCGCTGGGCGTGCATCTCGCCGAGCGCGCGCTCCACGTCGGCCCGGGGGACGCCGAGCCTCTGGGCGAGCTCCTGCTCGAACGCGGCGTGGCGGGCGTCGTCGTCGCCGCTGGCGATGCCGGTGGCGGCGATGGCGGTGCCGCCGATCGCGGCGACGCCGATAGCGGCGGCGGCGCCGATCATGATGGTCTTCTTCGTGAACTGCATGGGGCTCTCCGTGGTCGTTCGTGCCGTCTGCCCCTGCAGCGTGACGCGTCGAGATGAGAGGAGCCTGAGACGCGAGGGGCGCACGGCCCGGGCGGGGTACGGCACACTCCGCCCATGGGCAGGCGGGTTGCGGTCACGGGCCTCGGGATCGTCTCGGCGTTCGGCGATGACGTCGACGCGTTCTGGGATGCGCTCCTGGCGGGCCGTTCCGCGGCCACCGAGGTGCGCCTCGAGGGCCTGCCGCCGGTGCCCGCGTGCGTCGTCGGCGACGTCGATGCGGATGCGGCGGTCGGCCGCCGCGAGGCGCGCCGCATGGACCGCTCGGGTCTCCTCGCCGCCATCGCCGCCGCGCACGCGCTGGCGGACGCGGGCGACACCGGCGTCGACCCGTGGCGCTTCGGCGCGGCGATCGCCAGCGCGCACGGCGGCATCGCCACCCTCGCCGAGAACCACCGCGCGTTCATCGAGCGCGGCGTCGACCGGGTCAGCCCGTTCACGGTGCCGCTGCTCCTGGCGAACGCGCCCGTCGCGGGCGTGGCGCGCGTGAACGGCCTGCACGGGCCGACCGCGGCGCCCGCGACGGCCTGCGCGGCCGGGTCGGACGCCATCGGCTGGGCGTACGAGCGGATCCGCGACGGCAAGGCGGATGCGATGGTCGCCGGCGGCGCCGAGGCGGCGATCGTCGCGCCGATCATGGCGGGCTATCTCCGGCTCGGCGCGATCGCGTCGCTCGAGCGCGGCGCGGCCGCCGCGTCGCGGCCGTTCGACGCGGCCCGCGACGGCTTCGTGATGGCGGAGGGCGCGGGCGCGCTGGTGCTGGAGGACCTGGAGGCCGCGCGGGCGCGCGGTGCGCGCATCCACGCGGAGATCGTCGGCTACGGCCAGAGCTGCGACGCGGGGCATCTGACGAGCCCCGACGAGACGGGCGAGGGCCCGGCGCGGGCGATCCGGGCGGCGCTCGACGACGCCGGCCTCGGGGCGGAGGCGATCGGGTACGTCAACGCCCACGCCACCTCGACGCCGGTCGGCGACGCGGCCGAGGCGCTGGCCCTGCGGCGCGCGGGGCTCGGCGCGACCCCGGTCGCGTCGACGAAGGGCCAGCACGGCCACACGCTCGCCGCCGCCGGCGCGATCGAGGCCATCGCCACGATCGCGGTGTTCGCACGCGAGCGGCTCGTGCCGTGCGCGAACCTCGACGCGCCCGACGTCGACCTCGCGCTGGTGCGCGAGGCGACGCCGGCCCGAGTCGGGCACGCGCTGTCGACCGGGTTCGGGTTCGGCGGCCACGACGCGGCGCTCGTCCTGCGCGCGCCCGACGCCGACTGAGCGACTAGGAGATGCGCACCGCCGTGCCGTAGGCGACGACCTCGGTGCCCATTTCCATCATCTCGCTCGAGTCGAAGCGCATCGCGATGATCGCGTTCGCGCCCTTGCCCTCCGCCTCGGCGACCATCCGCTCGATCGCCTCCTGCCGGCCCTCGTGCAGCATCTCGGTGAGGCTGCCGAGCTCGCCGCCGACGATCGACTTGAAGCTCGCGCCGAGCTGGCCCTTGACGCCGCGCGAGCGCACCGTCAGGCCGAACACCTCGCCGAGGACCTCCTCGATCTGGTGGCCCGGGACGTCGTTCATCGTGCTGATCAGCATCGCCTCCGCTCCTCGTTCGGGGATGGGCGCCACGCTAGCCGTTTGAGCGCCCGGGTGCTAGCCCGTGCGATCGATCCAGCGCACGGCGAGGCCGCCGAGGCCGACCAGGGTCAGCACACCCGCGAGCAGGGCGAGCAGCACCACGGGCAGCGGCACGCGCTCGCCGACCGTGGGAACCTCGATCACGGCCTGATCCTCCGTCAGGTCGACCGCGGCGACCTCGGCGACGACGGGGTCGTATGCCGCCTCGTCGGGCACCGGCGCGGCCTGCACGGGCACGGTCTCCATCGACACCGTCTCGCCGTCGATCTCCATCGGCTGGACGGGCTCAAAGCCGTCGGACGATCCCGACATTCCGCCGCCGCCATCGTCCGCAGGCTGCGCCGCCGCCTCGTCCTTCGCTTTGTCGCGGGCCCGGGCGGCGCGGATCGCGCCCATGATGCCCGAGTACATCTTCGCGTCGGGGTCGACCTGCTTGATCGCGGAGGCGTAGCACGCCTGTGGGTGGTAGCCGATCCGGCCCGTGTTGAAGTACTGGTTGATCACAGCCTTCCCGCAGCTCTTTTCATTGGCCGCCGCTGCGCTGGGCGCCCCGCGGGTCGCGAGCAGGCAGAGACACAGACCGAGAACCGCGATTCCGATGGTTACCGATGTTCGCATTTGCGGGTCAGGGCGGAGGGAGGGATTCGTAGACGCTGAGCACGGACGGGTCGCCACCCGAGAGGTCGAGTGCTCGTTCGAGCGCGACGCGGCCCTCCTGCGGCTCACCCCACGAGAACGCGAGGAAGGTCCCATAGTAAAGCCACGATTCGAAGTTCGACGGCTCGCGATCGATCGCCCGCAGTAATGCCGCCTGCGCGCCCGTGCGGTCGCCGAGTTGGTCTCGCGCCTCGGCTTCAGCGAGCAACGGCTCGACGGCAAGCGGGTTGTAGCGGTGTGCGCTGGTGGCTAGCTCGAGGGCCGACTTCGGATCCTCGAGGAGCACACGGTTGCTCTGCTCCGTCTGTCGAGCCGAGAGCCAGAACGTGACTGCGAACAGTCCGACCAGCAGGAGCGCCGCGGCGCAGATCGAGAACGCCGCCTGCGCCGGTCGGCGGCGGAGGGTCGTGGTTGTCCCGAGGCGCGTCGCGGCCCCGATCGTGGCGAAGGCGATGACACCCTGGGCGGCGAGATCCCAGTCGACGTCCACGAGTCCCTGGGCGAGGAATGCCAGCGCGCCGATCACCGCGACCGTCGTCCCAGCTGCGTCGTCGGCTGGTGCGCGGCGCAGAGCGCCGATAGCGAGGGCGATCAGCGCCCCCGCGCCGATCAGGAACGGGATCCCACCCAGCAACCCGGTGCCGGCGAGCACTTCCAGCACCGTGTTATGGGCCGAATCGGTTGTATAGGACGGCTCCTGCGTCGTCTGCTCCACCAGCCGGAACGTGCCGGCTCCATCGCCCCGCAGGGGCGAGGCGGTGAATCCGTGCCAGGCCGTGCCCCACCAGTGGTCGCGGAGGTTCGCCCCGATCCCGATACGGACGCCCGTCTGATCCACGCTGCCGGTGAAGCCC
>JAURLF010000220.1 GCA_030831375.1 Gaiellales bacterium
CCTCGACGGCGAGGACGGCGCCCCCTGAACGACGCCGAGCTGCGCAGCCGGGTCCACGCCCGCCTCGACGCCCTCGGCGCGCCCTGGGTCGACGAGGTGCAGGTCGGGCGCGTCCGCGTCGACGTGGTCGCGCTCTTGGACGGGCGGCTGACCGCGATCGAGCTGAAGTCCGGCAAGGACACCCTCGCCCGGCTCGGACGCCAGTTCGCGGCCTGCGACCGGCTCTTCCCCCAGGTCGTGGTGGCCGCCGAGGCCCGCCACGTCGAGGGCGTGGCCGGCATCGTCGGCCCGCGCTGCGGCATCTGGGTCGCCGAGGAGGCCACCGGCGGCGTGCACCTGAGGACCCGCTCGCGGCGGGCCGGGGCGCGCCCGCCCAAGCCGCGCCCGCGGGCGAAGCCGGCCCGGCTCGCCCACTACCTGCGCCGCACCGAGCTCCTCGCGGTCCTCGGCCTGCCCCCGGAGGCCACGCTGCGAAAGCCCGAGGCCGCCGCGCGCGTCCTGGCCGCCCGTTCGGCGCCGGAGCTCGAGGCGCTCGTCTTCGCGGCGCTCAGTGACCGCAAGCTCGCGGGCGAGAGCCCGAAACCGCACCTGACCTCGGCGGGGCCGCCCGCCACGACGACTGGAGACACGCCATGTGGCTGATCACGACCCGCGGGTTCTACTCGGCGGTGGAGCACGTAGACGATCCCGACCGCCTGCTCGTGCGCGCCCGCTGCCGCGCCGACCTCGACAACCTCTCAGACCTCGTGCCGGGCGAGCCCGTGCACATGGAGGGCGCGGACTACCCGTGGCGCGTCGAGACGACGCGTGCCGTGTGGCGCGCAGCCCTCGCCGCCCTCGCCGACGAGGTCACCTACCCGAACTTCAAGTCGGCCGTCCCCGAGCCCGTGCACCACGACGCCTACCTGCGCGTCTGGAGCGCGCTCAAGGCGCTCGAGGCGCTCGACGGGCCCCGGGCCTGACCTTCAGAAGACGACGCCGTGGTTGCGCGACATGCAGCCGTGGCAGCAGAAGCCGCTGTCCATGCGGTCGCCGTGCTCGGGCGGCGTCGGCTCGCCGCAGTCGGCGCAGGGCCGGATCGAGCGCCGCCGCGCCCCCTCGGCGCGGGCCACGGCACGGGCGAGCGCCGCGTCGGGGGCCTCGCCGCGCGGCGACGCGAGGCGGTCGACGACGGCGCGCGGGCGCGCCATCGGCACGCACTCGTAGACGTGGGCCCAGTGCCCCTCGATCGTGGAGACGACCCAGCAGGTCAGCTCCTCGCGCACCTCGACGAAGACGGGGGGCCGGCCCGCGGCCTCCCAGCGGTCGAGGGTGTCGGGCAGGGGCTCGAGGAGGTCGCGCATGCGGGGTGGTCGCGCGCACGGGGCCCCGCTTACGCCGAGCGGTCACATGTATTGCCAATGCCGCGCACAGGCGTTGCCGATCGCGCGCACACGCGTTGCCGATCGAGGATGCTCGCCCGCCACCGGCACCTGATCGGGTGCGTCCCGTCGCGTACCGCGCGAGAGCCGCGCGACGACGGGCCGTCGCGGACCGTCGCGATCCCCGATGCTCGGCGGGTGGCCGAGCCCCCGACGCCGATCCGGATCCGGATGCACGTCGCCTGCAGCGGCGAGCTCAACGTGCTCCAGGCCCGTGCCCCCGGCGAGCGCGCGGCGATCCGCCAGGCGATCGCCGTCCTCGAGGCCCACGCCGGGGACATCGGGCACCCGTGGTCGTCGGCCGTTCGCGGCCCCGACGGCACGGGGCTGCGAGAGCTCCGCCCCCGGGCCGGCCGCAGCCGGTGGCGGCTGATCTACCGCCGCGACGACCAGGTGATCGTGCTGCTGGCACTCGCACCCGAGGCCGGGCGCGATCGCCGGGGCTTCGCCCGTGCCGTGCGCGCCGCCGCCGCCCGCGGCGACCTCCTCCGAGACGAAGGACCCCCGCATGGCGCTTGATACCAGAAGTGATATTGTCAGGGACATGGCCGCTCCTCCCCGCACCCGCCCATGGCGCGAGGTCGAGGACGAGGCCGTCGAGCGCGATCCCGCACTGCGCGAGATCGTCTACGGGCGCGCCCTCGCCTCCGCGGTCGCCCGGGCCGTGCTGGTGCACCGCACGCGCAACGGCCTCACCCAGGCCGCGCTCGGCCGGATCCTCGGCATGCCGCAGCCGCACGTCGCCCGACTCGAGTTGGGCGAGCACACCCCGACCACGGACACCCTCCTGCGCATCGCCGACGCCCTCGGCCTCGCGATCGACATCTCGATCCGCCCGAAGGCCGACGCCCGCCGCCCCGCGCCCCGCACAGCCAAGGGCGCGATCGTCGAGACGACCGACCAGCTCGTGATCGAGGTGCGGCCCGCAGCCTGAGTGATTCGCCGCGAGATCCGCGCGCCTGGATCCGCCATGCGCAGCTGACCGCGCGCATCCCGGCGCCGTCCGCCACGCCCCCACGCGCAGCACGAGGGCGAGACCCGGTCACCCTGCGGCCGTGGACCTGCACGTGCACCCGTCGTTCACCGCCGAGCTGGCCGAGCTCCAGCGCTCCTCACCGGCCGAGGCGCGCGCGGTCCGAAACGCCTTGGCCATTCTGCGGGCCGAGGGTCCGACCCTCGGGTTCCCGTGGTCGAGCGCAGTCCGCGGAGGCGGCGGGCTGCGCGAGCTTCGCCCCCGGCGCGGCCGCAGCCCGTGGCGGATCCTCTACCGGCGCTCGCCAGCGGGCCTCGTCGTGCTGGCCATCGCCCCGGAGGCCGGGGTGGACCGGCGTGGGTTCGCCCGGGCGCTGGACCACGCCGCCGCACGGGCACACGACCGCGAAGGAGGTAAATGATATGAGTGCTATATTCATCGGCATGGACACTCAGACCAGTGAGTGGCAGGCCTTCGGGGCCTGGCTGGAGGACCAGCTCGCCGATCCCGCCGTGCGGGCGGACTGGTACGCGGATGCCCTGCCGCGGGCAGTGGCCCTTGCCCTGATACGGCACCGGGACGCGAACGGGTGGACGCAGACCGAACTGGGGCGCGCACTCGGGATGACGCAGGCCCAGGTCTCCCGTCTCGAGTGCGCCGAACACGTCCCGTCGTTCGACACCCTCCTGCGCATCGCCGACGCCCTCGGCCTCGCGATCGGCATCTCGATCCGGCCGCGGGCCGACGCCCGCCGCCCCGCGCCCCGCTCCGCGAAGGGCGCGATCGTCGAGACGACCGACCAGCTCGTGATCGAGGTGCGCCCGGCCCGCTGAGCGGCGCGCCCCCGCCCCGGCACCCGGGACGGGGACGCGCCGGTCAGCGCCTACCCCTGGAAGGGGTGCTTGGCGTCGTACCAGTCGGCGATCTCGTCGAACGTGACCCAGCGGACGCCGTCGTGCTTGTTGATGTGCTCGATGATCCGCTCGTGCATCGCCACCACGTGCGGGCGGCCCGAGATGTCCGGGTGGATGGTCATCGTGAAGACGACCTCCTCCTCCTCGCGGTAGAGGTAGTCGAACTGGTCCATCCACATCTGCTCGATGTCGCGCGGGTTCACGAAGCCGTGCGAGTTCGGCACCTTCTTCATGAACATCATCGGGGGCAGGTCGTCGAGGTACCAGGAGGCCGGGATCTCGATCAGGCGCGACTCCGTGCCCCGCTTGAGCGGCTCCATCCACGTCTCGGCCGGGGCCGAGTAGTCGATCAGCTTCCACGAGTCGCCGACGCGCACGCGGTGGCAGTGGAAGTCGTCGTTCATCAGGGAGTGGTCGTACTTGATCCCGTGCTTGAGCAGGAGCTCGTTCGTGATCGGCGAGAACTCCCACCACGGCGCCACGTAGCCGGTCGGGCGGCGGCCGCAGAGCTGCTCGATCAGCTCGATGCTCTTCAGCATCACCGCCTCCTCCTGCTCGGGGGACATGGCGATGGGGTTCTCGTGCGTGTAGCCGTGCATGCCGATCTCGTGCCCGGCGTCGGCGACCGCCTTCATGTCCTCGGGGAACGTCTCGATCGAGTGCCCCGGGATGAACCACGTGGTCTTGATGCCGTGCTTGTCGAACAGCTTCAGCATGCGGCGCGTGCCGACCTCGCCGGCGAACAGGCCGCGCGAGATGTCGCACGGGGAATCGCCGCCCGCGTACGAGCCGATCTGTCCGGCGACCGCGTCCACATCCACGCCGTACGCGACGAGCATCTCCTTGGCCATGCGCTTTCCTCCAGGTGCTGCAGGTTTGGGTTGACGGCAACCTACCGGCCCACCTGCCCCCGGGCAAGCGCGAAGGCCCCGGATGCGCAACGCTTCGGGCATGTGCTCGATGTGCGGCACCCTCGGCGCGGCGGCGCACTGGTCGGAGGGCGGCGGCGACCGCACGGCGGTCGGGACGCGCCGGCTCGTCCTGCGCGAGCGACTGCGGCGCACCGAGCTCCTCAACCGCGCGCTCGCCCCGCACCGCATGGCGGTCGACGAGTGGGAGGAGACGGCGTACATCCTGCGCGGCCCGACGGGCGCGTCCGTCCTCTGCGGCGACCTCGCCGCCGTCTTCGCGGAGGCGCAGCGGCTGCGCGGCGGCCGCCCGCTCGACCCGCTCGACCCCGCCTACCTTGAGGCCCTCGGCGGATGAGCGGGCGCATCCCCCTGACCCTGGTGACGGGCTTCCTCGGCGCCGGCAAGACGACGCTGCTCGGCGAGCTCCTGCGCGACCCCCTGCTCGCCGACGCCGTCGTGCTGGTCAACGAGCTCGGCGAGGTGCCGCTCGACCACCACCTGCTGCGCCAGGTCGACGAGCAGACCGTGATCCTCGACTCGGGCTGCGTCTGCTGCACGATCCGCACGGACCTGGTCGACGAGCTGCGCGACCTCGAGGCGCGCGTCCACCGCGGCGAGCTGCCCCGCTTCGGCCGCGTCGTCGTCGAGACCACGGGCCTCGCCGACCCCGTGCCCGTGCTGGCCACGCTGCAGTCCGACCCGATGCTGGCCGCCCACTACGAGGCCGACGGGGTCGTCTGCGTGGTCGACTGCGTGAACGCGCCGCTGCAGGCCCGCCAGCAGCCCGAGTGGACCAAGCAGGTCGCGGTCGCCGACCGCGTCGTGCTCGCCAAGGCCGATCTGCCGGGCTCGGACCCGGCCGCCGCCGAGGCGCTCGTGCGCGCCGCCAACCCGGCCTGCGCGCTGCTCGCGGCCGACCACGGCCGCGTGCCCGCGAGCGAGCTCGTCGGGCTCGGCGTGCTCGCCGCCGACCGCCGCGCCGACGAGGTGCGCCGCTGGCTCGACGCCGTCGGCGACGGGCGCGACGCGCACGACCACGGCGACCACCACCTCGGCGTGCACGCGCTCGCCCTGCGCTTCGAGGAGCCGCTCGACTGGACGATGTTCGCGCTCTGGCTGGCGATGCTGCTGCAGGCCCGCGGCGACGACGTCCTGCGCGTCAAGGGCCTGCTCGACAGCGGGGCCGAGGGCCCGCTCGTCCTGCACGGCGTGCAGCACGTGATCCACCCGCCCGCGCACCTCGACGCCTGGCCCGACGACGACCGCGCCTCGCGGATCGTCCTGATCGTGCGCGCCATCGCCAAGGCCGACGTCGAGGCCTCGATCGCCGCCTTCGAGCGGGCCGCCCGGGCCCCGGCCGGGGCCGCCGCGGGGCGCCCGTGAGCCCCGCCCCCGGGAAATCCTTGCCCGACCAGCGGTTACCCCATAGGATGCCGACCGGGGCGCAGGCCCCGGGGAAATCCACCGAGAGAGGAGCCAAAATGGCCTGGGATTACGCCGCGCTGGCCAGCGCGCCGCAGACCTACTTCGATGCCGTCGATGCGCAGGACGTCGAGCTGATCGTCTCGCACTTCGCGGACGACGCCACGCTGACGATCCAGACCGCGAACGTCACGCACAACGGCAAGGACGAGATCCGCCGGATGTTCACCGACTTCACGGAGAACTCGGTCTTCATCGAGCACCAGATCCACAACATGGTCGTCGAGGCCGACAAGGGCAAGGTGTCCACGGAGCAGGACTACCGCGGCGAGCTCAAGGACGGCACCAAGAACGACATGTACAACTGCAACTTCTTCGACTTCAACGAGGACGGGAAGTTCCAGCGCGTCATCATCTGGATGGCGGGGACCAGCCCGCTGGTCTAGCGTGACCTCCGTGCGCGTCCGCCGTCTGGCGGGCGCGCGCGGAAGCCGTGCGTCGGGCGGTCGCCCGCCGCGCCCCGTGGAGGAGGGGGAGATGACCGATTCGTTCCTGGGCAGGGTGCCGGTGCCGATCCTGCTCGGCATCACGATGTTCTTCTGGGGGGCCGCGTTCAACGCGACCGACGTCGCGTTCGACTACGCGCCCGCCGGCATCATCACGTTCCTGCGCGCCGCGATCGCCACGGTGCTGCTGCTCGTCCTGATGCCCGTCCTCGGCGGCTCGATCCCCCGCTCCCGGAAGGTCTGGTTCTACGCGCTCCTCGTCGGCGCCGGCTCGACGACGCTGTCCCTCGCCGGCCTCGGCCTCGGCACCCAGTACGCGGGTCCCGCGGTCGCCTCGGTGCTGCTCAACTCGGCGCCCTTCTTCGCGGTCCTGTTCGCCCGCGTGTCGCTGCACGAGCGGATCATGCTGCTGCGCGCCGTCGGCCTCGTCGTCGGCTTCGCGGGCGTCGTGATCATCGTGCTCTCGAACCCGACCGAGACCGGCTCGGGCGGCGAGTTCGTGTTCGGGGTGGTCGCGGTGATGATCGGCGCCGTCGGCTACGCCGCCTCGAGCGTGGTCGTGCGCTGGATGAGCGTGAAGGACGTGAGGGCCGACCTCTGGGGCTTCACCTGGGCCCAGTTCCTGTGCGGCACGATCCTCCTGATCCCGTTCCTGTTCCTGTCCGGCGATCCGGCGACGACGCGGTGGGGCGAGCCGGGCTTCTGGCTCTCGATGGCCTTCCTCGGCCTCGGGCCCCAGCTGATCGCCTACGTCTGCTTCTTCGTGGCCCTCGCCCGCTGGCCCTCGGGCCGCGTGATGGCCTGGTCGTTCCTGCCGCCCGTCGTGGCCGGCGTGATCGAGATCCTGCGCGGCAACATCCCGGGCGCCGTCACGCTGATCGGCATGGCCGTGACGGTGGCGGGCGTCGCGATCGTCAACCACCCGAAGGCCGAGGCCCCCGACGACCACCCCGTCGCCACCCTCGACCCCGACGCCGAGTACGCCGTCGAGCACCCCGACTCCTGAGAGGCCGCCCAGCATGACCCTCCCCGACCGCCCCCTGCACGACTGGAGCTGCTTCGAGATCGCGGCCGCCGTCCGCGACGGCGACGTCTCCCCCGAGGAGGTCGTCGAGCACCACCTGCGGAGGATCGAGGAGCGCGCCGACCTGAACGCGTTCATCACGGTCTCGGCCGAGGAGGCGCTGCACGACGCGCGCACCATGCCCCGGCACCGACGCCAGGGCCTCCTGGCCGGCGTGCCGTTCGGGCCCAAGGACCTGTTCGACACGGCGGGCATCCGCACCACCGCGGGCTCGGCCCACTTCAAGGACCACGTGCCCGGCACGACGGCCGTCGCCGCGCAGCGACTGGTCGACCAGGGCGCCGTGATCGTCGGCAAGACCAACCTGTCGGAGTTCGCCTGGGGGGTGACGACGCAGAACGTGCACTACGGCTTCTGCCAGAACCCGCGCCACCCGGGCAAGATCGCCGGCGGCTCGTCGGGCGGCTCGGCCGCCGGCCTCGCCGCGGGCCTGTTCGCCATCACGCTCGGGACCGACACGGGCGGCTCGATCCGGATCCCGTCGGCGGCCTGCGGCGTGTCCGGCTGGAAGGGCCCCTGGGGGCAGGTCCCCGACGCGGGCTGCTACCCGCTGATCCGGCAGATGGACCACGTCGGGCCGATGGCGCGCACGATGGAGGAGAACATGCTCGCGCTCGAGGCGATGGGCGTGATGGAGCGCCCCGCCCCGTGCCTCAGCGGCCTGCGCATCGGCGTCCTCCACCCCACGCCCGCCGCGGACGCGATGGCGGCGCTCGGCAACGAGGTCGTGGAGGCCGAGCTGCCGAACTACGACGCGCTCTTCCCGCTCTTCGCCTCGTGGGCGACGGACACGCACCGCGAGCTGATCGAGACGCGCTGGGACGAGTACTCGCCGGACCTGCAGGCCAAGCTGACCTTCGGGCGCGAGATGACCGCGCTCGCCTACCTGCAGGCGGAGCGCGACCTGGAGGCGTACCGCTTCCGCTGCGAACGCGAGCTCAGCCACGACATCCTGATCAACCCGACGATCCCGGTCGACCTGCCGCCCGTCTCGGAGCCCGAGACGTTCGCGCTCCGGCTCGCGATGACCCCGTACACGCGCGCCTTCAACCACCTCGGCTGGCCGTCCTGCACGACCCGCGACGGGCTGATGATCTCGGGCCGGGACGCCGCCACCGTGATGGCCGCGGCGCTCGCCTGGGAGCAGACGATCGAGACGCCCGTGGAGACCTGCTGATGGGGGCGGCGCTCGGCACGGACGCGGCGCGCGTGCGCTCCTTCGACGCGCCCGACGAGGCGCGCGACGTGGCGGGGGTCCGAAAGGACACCCTCCACGTCGGCGAGGTGCCGGTCACACGCGCCGTCTACCCCGCGGGCTGGCTGCACAGCCGGGACGTCGGGCCCGAGCCGTGCGCGGACACGCACGTGGCGTACTGCGCGGCGGGCCGGCTGCGCGTGTGGTGGCCGGACGGCACCGCGGTCGAGGTGACGGCCGGCGAGCTCGCGGTGCTGCCGCCCGGCCACGACGCGGAGTGCCTCGAGGCGTGCACGCTGATCCAGATCGACGCGGGCGAGTCGGCCCGGGAGCGCTTCGGGCTGTGACGCGCATCCTCGTCATCAACCCGAACACGACGCAGGCGATGACCGACGAGATCGCGGCCGCGGCGCGCGCCGTCGCGCGGCCCGGCACCGAGATCGACTGCGTCTCGCCCGCCGCCGGCCCGCGCTCGATCGAGGGCCACGCCGACGAGGCGATCGCCGCGTACCACGCGCTGCAGACCGTGGCGGAGACGCGCGGGCGCTACGACGCGTACGTGATCGCCTGCTTCGGCGACCCGGGCCTGTACGCCTGCCGCGAGGTCGCGGACGTCCCCGTCGTGGGGATCGCGGAGGCGGCGATGCACATGGCCTGCCTCGTCGCGCACCGCTGGTCGATCGTGACGGTGCTGCCGCGCGTCGAGCCGTTCCTGGCCGAGGCCGTGCACCGCGCCGGCCTGACCGCGAAGTGCGCCTCGATCCGCTGCACGCCGCTGACGGTGCTCGAGATCGAGGCCGACCTCGAGCGCACGAAGCGCCTGATCGTGGAGCACGCACGGCGCGCGATCGACGAGGACGGCGCCGAGGCGATCCTGCTCGGCTGCGCCGGCCTCGGGCCGATCGACAAGGCGATGGAGGCCGAGCTCGGCGTGCCCGTCCTCGACGGCACCGCCTGCGCCGTGACCCTCGCCGAGTCGCTGTGCGCGTACGGCCTGTCGACGTCGCGGGCGAAGGCCTTCATGCGGCCCGAGCCGAAGGAGCTGGTGGCCTGCCCGGCCCCGCTGATCGCCGCCTACCTGCGGCGGGAAGAGGAGGAGCGCGCATGAGCCGCGTGATCGGCGTCGACATCGGCGGCACCTTCACGGACCTGATGCTGTTCGACGCGGACGCGGGCACGGTGCACGTGCACAAGGTGCCGTCGACGCCGGCCGCGCCCGACGAGGCGATGGTGCAGGGCATCGGCGAGCTCTGCCGGCAGGCCGGGATCGAGCCCGGCCAGGTGACCGGCGTCTTCCACGGCACCACCGTGGCCACGAACGCGGTGCTCGAGTTCGACGGCGCCGCCGTCGGGATGATCACGACGCGCGGCTTCCGCGACGTGCCGCACATCGGCCGCCACCAGCGCCCGCAGCACTACTCGGTCGTGCAGGACATCCCGTGGCAGGCGCGGCCCTTCGCCCGGCGCCGCCACCGCCACGCCGTCGACGAGCGGATCGTGCCGCCGTCGGGCGAGGTGCTGGTGCCGCTCGACGAGGACCAGGTCCGCGAGGCCGCGCGCGCGCTGGGCGCGGACGGCGTCGAGGCCGTCGCCGTCTGCTTCCTCTTCTCGTACCTGAACCCGGCCCACGAGGAGCGCGCCGCGGCGATCGTGCGCGAGGAGCTGCCGGACGCGTTCGTGACGACGTCGGCGGGGATCGTGCCCCAGTTCCGCGAGTTCGAGCGCTTCACGACGGCCGCGATGAGCGCCTTCGTCGGCCCGAAGACCGGCCGCTACCTGGAGCGCCTCGACGGCGCCCTGCGCGACGTCGGCGTCGCCGGCGACCTGCACGTGATGATGTCGTCGGGCGGCGTCGCCAGCGTCCGCGCCGCCGCGGAGCGGCCCGTCACGCTGCTTCTGTCCGGGCCCGCCGCCGGCATCCTCGGCGGCCAGTGGGCGGCGGCCCTGTCGGGCCGCGACCGGCTGATCACCTTCGACGTCGGCGGCACGTCCGCGGACATCGGCATCGTCACGCCCGACGGCGTCGCCGAGGCCTCGGCCCGCGACACGTGGGTCGGCGGCTACCCGCTGCTGGTGCCGATGCTGGACGTGCACGCGATCGGCGCGGGCGGCGGCTCGATCGCCTTCGTCGACGAGGGCGGCGCGTTCCGCGTCGGCCCGCGCAGCGCCAAGGCCCGGCCCGGCCCGGCCTGCTACGGCCACGGCGGCACGGAGCCCACGATCTCGGACGCGCACCTCGTGCTCGGCCGGCTCGACCCGGAGCGCTTCCTCGGCGGGCGCATGCGCCTCGACCGCACAGCCGCCGAGGCCGTCGTCGACGGGCTCGCCGCCGAGCTCGGCCTCGGCCGCGAGGAGGCCGCGCAGGGCATCCTCACGATCGCCAACGCCAACATGGCGCGCGCGATCCGCTCGCGCACGATCGAGAAGGGCCACGACCCGCGCGACTTCGCGCTCGTCGCCTTCGGCGGCGCGGGCCCCCTGCACGCCGCCGAGGTCGCCGACCTGCTCGGCGTGCCCGAGGTGCTGGTGCCGCCGTTCCCCGGCATCACGTCGGCCAACGGCCTGCTCACGAGCGACCTCAAGTACGACCTGATGCGCACGGTCTTCATGGTCGAGGGCGGCGTCGACCCCGACCGCCTGAACCGCGAGCTCGACGACCTCGAGGGCACGCTGCGCGGCTGGCTCCACGCCGACGGCGTCGACGACGCCGACATCACGGTCACGCGCGCGCTCGACTGCCGCTACGTCGGCCAGGGCTACGAGCTGCGCGTGCCGCTCGACCCGGGCCCCTTCGCCGAGGCCCAGCTGGCCCGCTTCCACGAGCTGCACACGAAGGAGTACGGCAAGGCGCACGGCGACCCGATCGAGATCGTCAACGCTCGCGTCACCGCGACCGGGCGGCGCCCAACCGTGGACCGGCTGCCCGTCAGCGCGGGCGCGCTCTCCGACGCCCGCGCGGCGACGGGGCCGGTGCGCTTCCCCGGGCCCGACGGCGCCCTCGCCGAGCACGACGCGCCCTTCTACGAG
>JAURLF010000221.1 GCA_030831375.1 Gaiellales bacterium
ACGCGCGACCTGCACGCGCGGCCGCTGCACCCGTACACGCGGCGACTGTTCGACGCCACCCCGGATCTGCACGGCTCGGGGGCCGTGCAGCCGATCCCGGGCGCTCCCCCGCGCCTCGATCACGATCAGCCGGGCTGCTGGTTCGAGCCGCGCTGCGACCGCGCGCTGGCGGCTTGCGCCGCAGCGCGCCCTCCGCGCCGCGATGGTGCGCCCGGCCAGCACGGCTGGTGCCACCGCGAGGGCGGCGCATGAGCGAGCGACTGCTCGACGTCGCGGATCTCGAGGTCCGCTACCGCACGGCGCGCCGCCAGCAGGTGCGCGCGGTCGACGGCGTCTCGCTGCACGTCGACGCCGGCGAGTTGGTGGCGCTCGTCGGCGAGTCCGGCTGCGGCAAGACGACGACCGCGCAGGCGGTCATGCGGATGGCGCCGATCGCTGCCGGCCGCGTCGCCTTCCGCGGCCGCGACATCACATCTCTCTCGCAGCGCGAGATGCGCCCCGTCCGACGCGAGCTCCAGCTGATCTTCCAGGACCCGTACGAGTCCCTCGACCCGCGCTTCCGGGTCCGCGACACCGTGGCCGAGCCGCTCGACATCCACGGCGTGCGAGACCGGCGCGATGAGCGCCTGCGCGAGGCCCTCGAGCGGGCCGGGCTGACCCCGCCTGAGCTCTACCTCGACCGCTTTCCGCACGAGCTGTCCGGCGGGCAGCGCCAGCGCGTCGCCATCGCAGCCTCCCTCGTCCTCGAGCCGCGGCTCCTGCTCGCCGACGAGCCGGTGTCGATGCTGGACGTGTCTGTGCGGGCGGGGATCCTGAACCTGCTTGACGGCCTGCGCGCCGGCGGCCTCGGGATCCTGATGATCACGCACGACCTGTCCACGGCCGCGCATTACGCCGACCGGATCTGCGTGATGTACCTCGGCCGCATCGTCGAGGAGGGACCGGCGGCGGCGGTCATCGGGGCGCCGCGGCACCCGTACACCCGCGCCCTCGTATCGGTCGTGCCCCAGCCCGACCCCGACGCTCGGTCGGCGCCGGAGATCCTGCAGGGCGAGACCCCGAACCCGGCCGACGTGCCGACGGGCTGCCGCTTCCATCCGCGTTGCCCCGTCGCGCAGGATCGCTGCCGCACGGACGACCCGGCGCTGCGCGACGCGGGCGAGCCGGGCCAGCGCGCCGCCTGCCACTACGCCTGACGGGCGCCGGGCCGGCTCGTAGACTGGCCCGGTGACCCCGGACCCCGACATCCTGCTGCGCGAGGTCTTCGGGCACGAGGGCTTCCGGCCCGGGCAGCGCGACGCCGTCGAGGCCGCGCTCGCGGGCCGCGACGCCTTGGTGGTGATGCCGACGGGCTCGGGCAAGTCGCTCTGCTACCAGCTGCCGGCGCTCGGCGCCCTGCGCCTGACGATCGTCGTGTCGCCGCTGCTGGCCCTGATGCGCGACCAGGTCGAGGCGCTGCGCGCCCTCGGCCGCGACGACGTCGCGGCGCTCTCCTCCGACACGCCGCCCGACGAGGTCGAGCGCGTCCTGGCCTCCCTGACGGGTGGCGGCGCCAGCCTGCTCGACGACGCGCAGGCGGTACGGCTCCTCTACGTCGCGCCGGAGCGCTTCGCGAACGCGCGCTTCGCCGCCGCCCTCGCCGAGGCCGAAGTCGACCTGCTCGTGGTCGACGAGGCGCACTGCCTGAGCGAATGGGGCCATGACTTCCGACCCGACTACGGGCGCCTCGCGCAGGTGCGCGAGCGCATCGCCCCGCGCGCGGTGATGGCGCTGACGGCGACCGCGACCCGTGCCACCTCGCTCGACATCATCCGCCGGCTCGGACTCGTCGACCCGGTCGAGGTGCACACGGGCTTCGACCGCCCGAACCTCGCCTTCGACGCGATCGAGGCGGCCGGCAAGGCGCGCCGGCTGCAGCTCCTCGAGCACGGCCTCGCAGACCCCGCGCAGCGCCCCGCGATCGTCTACGTGCGCACCCGCAAGGACTGCGAGATGGTCGCCGAGTCCCTGACCGCGGCGGGCCTGCCCGTGGCCGCCTACCACGCCGGCCTCGAGCGCGGCGAGCGCCAGGCCCGCCAGGACGCCTTCATGGCCTCGGGCGAGCGCGTGATGGTGGCCACGACCGCGTTCGGGATGGGCGTCGACAAGGCCGACATCCGCTCCGTCTGGCACTGGGGCCTGCCCCAGTCGATCGAGGCGTACTCGCAGGAGTCGGGCCGCGCCGGACGCGACGGCGCCCCCGCGCGCTGCGTGCTCCTGCACTCGCCCGGCGACCGCGGCGTCCTCGGCGCCCTCATCCGCCGCGCCTCGTTCGGCGCCGACGAGGTCAACCGCGTCCTCGCCGCGCTCGCCGGGGTCGCCGAGCCCGGCACGGGCGCCTTCGCCGTCAATCCGCTCGAGCTGGCCCGCATGGCGGACGCGGGCGAGGACGACGTGCGCGCATGGCTGGCGAGCGCCGAGGCGGTCGGCGCGGCCGAGCTCGAGCCCGGCTCGTCGCAGACGTGGCGCGGGCGGATCCGGCTGCGCCGCCTCGGCGCCGACCGGGCCGAGGAGGTGCGCCTGCGGGCGCGCAGGATCGACGGCGGCCGCTGGGACCGCCTCGACGCGGCGCAGGCGTACGCCGCGGGCGAGACGTGTCGGCGGCGCGCGCTGCTCGCCTACTTCGGCGACGACGAGGAGCCGCGCGCCGACGCGCGCTGCTGCGACGTCTGCGACCCGATCGCGGTGCCCGCGGAGACGGCCGCGACGCGCGCCCGCGCGCGCAAGGGCCGCACGGTCGAGATCCCCGCCGATGCGCCGGTCGCGCTCGTGGAGCGGCTCAGGGCGTGGCGCTCGGAGACGGCGAAGGCGCAGGGCGTCCCCGCCTACGTGGTCGCCAAGGACGCGACGCTGCACGCGATCGCCGCGACGCGCCCCACGGGGCCCGACGCCCTCGGGGCGCTGCCCGGCGTCGGCCCCGCCTTCCTCGAGCGGCACGCGACGTCCGTGCTGGCGCTCATCGCCGACTGGGCCGACGACCCGCTCGCCGCCTAGGCCTCTGCGCATCCGGAGGGCGGCTACGATGCCGCCCATGAGCACCTCCCGCCGCCCCTCCGACGACATCACCAAGGGCTTCCGCCGCGCCCCCGCCCGCGCCATGCTGCGCGCCGTCGGCCTGACGGACGAGGACTTCACCAAGCCGCAGATGGCCGTCGCGACCTCGTGGAACCAGGTCACGCCCTGCAACTACCACCTCGACAAGCTCGCGGTCGACGCACAGCGCGGCGTCAACGAAGCCGGCGCGGTGGCGCTGATCTTCAACACGATCGCCGTCTCCGACGGCATCGCCATGGGGCACGAGGGCATGCGCGCCTCGCTCGTCTCGCGCGAGAACATCGCCGACGCGTACGAGCTCGTGATGCACGCCGAGCGCTTCGACGGCGCCGTCACCATCGCGGGCTGCGACAAGAGCCTGCCCGGCATGCTGATGGGGATGGCCCGCCTCGACCTGCCGGGCTGCTTCCTCTACGGCGGCACGATCATGCCCGGCAAGTTCCGCGGCAAGGACGTCAACATCCAGGACGTCTTCGAGGCCGTCGGCGCCGTCGCCAAGGGCACGATGTCGGAGGAGGACCTGCTCGAGCTCGAGAAGGAGGCCTGCCCCGGCGCGGGCTCCTGCGGCGGCATGTTCACCGCCAACACGATGGCCTCGATCGGCGAGGCGATCGGCATGGCGCCGATCGGATCGTCGTCGGCCCCCGCCACGCACGAGCGGCGCCACGCCTGGGCCCGCAAGGCCGGCGAGATCGCCGTCAACGCCGTCGAGCAGGGCCTGACGCCGCGGCGGATCATGACCAAGAAGGCCTTCGAGAACGCGATCATGGTCGTCAACGCCGGCGGCGGCTCGACGAACGCCGTGCTGCACCTGATGGCGATCGCGCACGAGTGCGGCGTCGACCTGCAGCTCGAGGACTTCAACCGCATCGCGGCCCGCACCCCCCACATCGCGGACCTCAAGCCCGGCGGCCAGTTCGTGATGGCCGACCTCGACAAGGTCGGTGGCGTGCCCGTGATGCTGAAGGAGCTGCTCGACGCGGGCCTGCTCCACGGCGACACCCTGACCGTGACCGGTCAGACGATGGCGGAGGCCCTCGCCGACGCCCCCAACGCCGACGGCACGATCGTGCGCCCGATGTCGGACCCGGTCCACACGGACGGCGGCCTGATCGTGCTGCACGGCACGGCCGCCCCCGACGGCGCCGTCGTCAAGGTCGCCTCCACCGGCATCCGCCAGTTCCGCGGTCCGGCGCGCGTCTTCTCCGGCGAGGAGGCCGCGATGGACGCCGTGGTCGAGGGCCGCATCGCCGACGGCGACGTGATCGTTATCCGGGACGAGGGCCCCGTCGGCGGCCCCGGCATGCGCGAGATGCTCGGCGTCACGGGCGCCGTGATGGGCGCCGGCCTCGGCGAGACCGTCGCCCTGATCACCGACGGGCGCTTCTCCGGCGCCACGCGCGGCTTCTGCATCGGCCACGTCTGCCCCGAGAGCGTCAAGGGCGGCCCGATCGGCCTGATGGAGGAGGGCGACATCATCTCGATCGACGTCGCCGAGCACCGCCTCGACCTCGAGGTCGACGAGGCCGAGCTGGAGCGCCGCCGCGCCGCCTACCAGCCGCCGACGCCGAAGTACCCGCGCGGCGCGCTGCACAAGTACGCGCTGCTCGTCGGGCCGGCGTCGAAGGGCGCCGTGCTCGACTGAGCTAGGCGGCCCCGAAGCGGTACGGGTCGGGCTGCACGGCCCGCCCGTCGGCGACGAGGCGCTCGAGGTGCGCGAGCGCCTCGACGAGGGCGAAGCGGCGCTCGTGCATGCCGTGCCCGTCGGGCCAGATCACCGCGGCCACGTCCATCGCGCTCTCGGCGCCGTCCTCGAGCGCGCCGAGCGCGACGAGGAGGCGCTCGTCGTGCATCGCGCGGATCTCGCGGGCCCGGGCCGGCACGTCCTCGATCGGCGCGCGGTGGCCGCCATGGGCGATCCGCGGGTCGAGCGCGGCGAGCCGCTCCAGCGTCTCGAAGTAGCGGCCGAGCGGGTCGAAGGCCGTGTCCTCCCAGCGGCCCACGTTGGGGCTGATGGTGGCGAGGATGACGTCGCCGCCGAAGAGGCGGCCGTCGTCGCCCATCAGCGCGATGTGGCCGTCGGCGTGGCCCGGCAGGTGCAGCACCTCGAACGACGCGCCCGCGACGTCGAGCCGGTCGCCCTCGTCGACGAGCAGCGTCGGCTCGGGGATCGAGACGGGCGAGCCCTCCTCGTCGTCGGCGGCCTCGCGCGCCATCTCCTCCGCCATGCCGTGCCCGTGCATGTGCTCGTAGACGACCTCGAAGCCCTGCTCGACCCAGGCGTTGCGGCACAGCGCGGCGTCAACCCGGCCCTGCACGACCTCGTCGGGGCGCACGAGCTCGGCGAGCGGGCCGCCGCAGCCGACGTGATCGGGGTGGTAGTGCGTGATCACGAGTCGGCCGATCCGCGGGTTGCCGAGGCCCTCGAGCACCGCCCGCCAGCGGGCGATGGTGCCGGGCGTGCCGAGGCCCGCGTCGATGATCGTCCAGCCCTGCGGGTCCTCGAGCGCGTAGCAGTGCACGTGGTCGAGCGCCCACGGCAGCGGCATCGTGATGCGGTGCGCCCCCTCGCCGAGGGGCGTGACGACGGCGTCGCGCGCCACGGGCCCTAGAGCTCGGTGCGCTCGACGGAGCGGGAGACGAACGCCTCGATGACGTCGCCCTCCTCGAGGTCGGAGTAGCCCTTGAGCACGATGCCGCACTCGAAGCCCTCCTTGACCTCCTTGACCTCGTCCTTGAGGTGGCGCAGCGACTCCAGCTCGCCCTCCCAGACGACGACGCCGGAGCGGAGCAGGCGCGCGCTCGAGCCGCGCTGGATCTGGCCGCTCGTGACCATGCAGCCGGCGATCGTGCCGACCTTGGAGGCCTTGAACAGCTGGCGCACCTCGGCGGTGCCGGTCACCTCCTCGACGATGTCGGGGGTGAGCATGCCGACGAGGGCCTTCTCGATGTCCTCGGTCAGCTGGTAGATGACCTTGTAGGTGCGGATGTCGACGCCCTCGCGCTCCGCGAGGGACTTGGCCTCCACGTTCGGGCGCACGTTGAAGCCGACGACGATCGCCTTCGAGGCGGCCGCGAGCATCACGTCCGACTCGGTGATGCCGCCGACCCCGGTGTGGATCACGCGCACCGCGACCTCGTCGCTCTTGATCTTGTCGAGCTCGGAGACGGCGGCCTCGACGGAGCCCTGCACGTCGCCCTTGATGACGAGGTTGAGGTCCCTGACGGCGCCGTCGGAGACCTGCTTGAAGAGGTCCTCGAGCGAGATCGACTTCTGGCTGCGGCGCGACAGCTCCTCGGCGCGCAGGCGCGCGGCACGGCGCTGCGCGTGGTGGCGCGCGTCGCGCTCGGAGTCGACGACGCGGCAGATCTCGCCGGCGGGCGGCGGCTTGTCGAAGCCGACGATCTCGACGGGCTCGGCGGGGCCGGCCGACTCGAGCTTGGTGCCGTGCTCGTCGAGCATCGCGCGCACCTTGCCCCACGCGTCGCCCGCGACGACGGCGTCGCCCGGCCGGAGCGTGCCGCGCTGCACGAGCATCGTGGCGACGGGGCCGCGGCCGACGTCGAGGCGCGACTCCACGATCGGGCCCGAGGCGGGCGCGTCGGGGTTCGCCTTCAGCTCGAGCACGTCGGCCTGCAGGAGCAGCAGCTCGAGCAGGCCGTCGAGGCCCTGCTTCTCCTTCGCGGAGATGTCGACGAAGACGGTGTCACCGCCCCAGTCCTCGGGCTGCAGGCCGTGCGTGACGAGGTCCTGTCGCGTCTTCTGCGGGTTCGCGCCGGGCTTGTCGATCTTGTTGACGGCGACGACGATCGGCACCTCGGCGGCCTTCGCGTGGTCGATCGCCTCGATCGTCTGCGGCATCACGGAGTCGTCGGCGGCGACGACGAGCACCGCGACGTCGGTCAGCTTCGCCCCGCGGGCGCGCAGCGCGGTGAACGCCTCGTGGCCCGGCGTATCGAGGAAGGTGACCTGGCGGTCGCCGACGTCGACCTGGTAGGCGCCGATGTGCTGGGTGATGCCGCCGGCCTCGCCCTCCACCACGCTCGTCTCGCGGATCGCGTCGAGCAGCGTCGTCTTGCCGTGGTCGACGTGACCCATCACGGTGATCACCGGGGCGCGCGGCTTGAGGGTCGCGGGATCGTCCTCGATGACGACGTCCTCGATCTCCTCCTCGGCGCTCTGGATCGTGACCGGGCGCTCGTACTCGGCGGCGATCAGCTCGATCGCCTCGTCGGTCAACGACTGCGTGATGGTCACGAACTCGCCGAGGCCCATCATCGTCTTGATGATCTCGGCCGTGGAGACGCCGAGCTTCTCCGCGTACTCCTTGACGGTGACGCCGGACGGCACGGTGACCGGGCCGGTCGGCCGGACGACCGGCTTCTCCTCGCGCGGCTCCTTCGATCGGTCGCCGCCGCGGGGCGCGCGCTCGCGCGGGCCGCGGGCGGCCTGCGAGTCGATCACGACGCGGCGCTTCTTGCCCTGCGGCACGCCGCGCTGCGGGCGGCTGCGCCCGAACGGCGCGGAGCCGGCGGTCGGCGGCGGAGGCGGCGCGAAGCCGCTGCCGCCGGACGTGCGCCGCGGCGGGCGGTCATCGGTGCGCGGCGGGCGGCTGTCGGTTCGCGGCTCGGCGGCGGGTGCGGGCTTCTCCTCGGCGGGCGGCGCGACGGGCTCGGGCTTGATCGCGTTCGGGTGCGCGGCGGCGGGGTCGACCGCGGCCGCGGCCGCCTTCTCCGCCGGCGCCTTCTTGGCCACGCCGGGCTTCTTCTTGACGGGCTTCTTCGGCTTGGAACCCGCGAGCGCGCGCGCCGCGGCGACCTCGTCGACCATGTCACGCTGGATCGGGACGCCCGCCTCGAAGAGAACGCGCGCGACCTCGTTGGGATCCAGGCCGCGCTCGCGCGCGATCTCTACGATTCGCCGTTTCGCCATCAGCCGCGGATCCTAGCAATCGGGAGGGTTCGGCCCTCCCGCCAGCGCTGTGACGACGCGCGCCTCGAGGTCGTCCGGCAGGGGCGCGTCGGAGCGCAGGGCGCGGCCGATCGCACGCCGCTCCACAGCCCGGCGGACGCACGCGGCGTCCGGGCAGAGGTACGTGCCGCGGCCGCCGCGGAGGCCGACCTCGACCGTGCCGGACGGCCCGACCGCGAGCCGCACGAGGCGGCTCCGGGGTCGGCGTCTCCCGCAGCCCGAGCAGGTCCGCTCCGGCTCGGACATGCGGGACTAGTCGTCCTCGTCCTCGGCGTCGGCGTCGCCCTCGGCGTCCTCTACGGCCTCAGCGACCTCTTCGGCGGCCCCTTCGGCCTCCTCCTCGGCCTCCTCGGCGACCTCCTCGACGGCGGCCTCGATCTCGGCCTCCTCGACGTCGGCCGCGAGCTCCGCCTCGGCGTCCTCGGCGGGCTCCTCGCGGGGCGGCAGCGCGACCGTCGGCGGGCCGAGCTCGTCGCCGTCGATCGTGACGACGTCCTGCGGGCCGACGAGCCGCTCGTAGCGGCGCACGACGATGCCGTTGATGGAGAGGCGGCCCTCCTTGAGGATGCCCTTCATCGTGCGCTCGTCGTAGCCGCGGGCCTCGAGGTAGCGGGCGACGGTGTCCGCGCCGGCGTACTCCTCATCGCCCTCCATCGCGAACTCCGTCTCCGACTTGATATCGATGCGCCAGCCGGTGAGCTTGGCGGCGAGGCGCGCGTTCTGGCCCTCGCGGCCGATCGCGAGCGACAGCTGGTCGTCGGGGACGATCACGGTGGCCTGCATGCTGTCGTCGTCGACGAGCACCTCGCGGACGCGCGCCGGGGCCAGGGCCTTCGCGATGAAGCGAGCCGGCTCGTCGTTCCACGGGATGATGTCGATCTTCTCACCGCGCAGCTCGCCGACGACCATGCGCACGCGCGAGCCGCGCGGACCGACGCAGGCGCCGACGGGGTCGACGCCCTGGACCTTCGACTCGACGGCGATCTTCGCGCGGTAGCCGGCCTCGCGGGCTACCTGGCGGATCTCGACGAGGCCGTCGGCGATCTCCGGCACCTCGAGCGTGAACATCTCGCGGATCATCTCCTCGGAGCGCCGCGACAGCACGATCTGCGGGCCGCGCGTGCCGTTGCGCACTTCGATGATCACGGCCTTGATGCGGGCGCCGTGCTCGTAGCGCTCACCCGGGACCTGCTCGGAGCCCGGCAGGAGCGCCTCGACGCGACCGAGGTCGACGAGGCAGTAGCGGTTGTCCGCCTGCTGGACAATGCCGGTGACGACGTCGCCGACGCGGTCCTGGTACTCGTCGAACATCATGTCGCGCTCGATCTCGCGGATGCGCTGCAGCACGACCTGCTTCGCGGTCTGCGCGGCGATGCGGCCGAAGTTCTTCGGCGTCGCGTCGTACTCGTGGATGCCGTGCTGCGCGAGCTGGTCCCACTGGATGATCGGCTCGGGCTCGTTGTCCGGCAGCGCCTCGTCGCGGTCCGCGCGGATGTAGAACGCGGGGCGCTCCTTGCGGGGCCGCTCCGGCTCGGCGGGCAGCTCGCTCATCTCGGGCGGCAGCGGGTACTCGAGCAGGCCGAGGCCCTCGAGCGTCTCATCGTCCGCGTCGATCTGCATGACGCGGAAGTCGCCCGTCTCGCGGTCGATCTGCACGCGGGCGTGCTTGCCCTGCGCCTCGGGGGTCTTGCGGTAGGCGGCGCCGAGCGCCTCCTCGAGGGCCACGAGCAGCATCTCGGCGTCGATCGACTTCTGCAGCTCGAGCTCGCGGACCGCGTCCAGGATCTCCTTGCTCATCGCGCGTTCACCAGCTTCCACGTGAGGGTTGTCTTCTTGATGTCGGCGTACGGCAGCTCGTGCCGGGCGCCGTCGCTCTCCAGCGTGCAGCCCGCCTCGTCGGCG
Source organism: Gaiellales bacterium (assembly GCA_030831375.1). Taxonomy (GTDB): domain Bacteria; phylum Actinomycetota; class Thermoleophilia; order Gaiellales; family F1-60-MAGs149; genus F1-60-MAGs149. Next base: position 9,968 of record JAURLF010000221.1, read on the forward strand.
GCGCGGATCACGCCCGTCAGGGCGTCGCGGCCGTCCACGGGGCGGCGCAGGACCATCTGGCACTCGCGCCCGATCGAGCGCGCGTAGTGGTCCGGCCGGGCGAGGCTGCGGTCGAGGCCGGGCGACGAGACCTCGAGCGCCCACTCCTCGCGCAGGGGCGCGAGCAGGTGCGTGACCTCCTCGCAGAGGTCGAGGGAGACGCCGCCCTCCACGTCGATCATCACGCGAAGGGCGCCGTGGCCGGGGTCGGCCGTCACGTCCCACACGTAGATGTCCGGGCGCGCGGCGTGGACGAGCTCCTCGACGGTCGCCTGGATGTCGGTCGCGTCGCCCATGTCGCCTCCGTCCGTCTGCGCGGGTCCACAAAAAAACGGGCTCGCGGCCCGTCTCGGCCGAGCGCATCACCGCCGCGCTCGTGCCGAAGGCTACCAGAACCCGAGCGGCGCGGTGGCGCTCAGGGCTGCACGTCGAGGACGATCGTGACGGGCCCGTCGTTGACGAGCTCGACCTGCATGTGGGCGCCGAAGCGGCCGCCGGCCGTCGCGAGCCCGAGCGCGTCGAGGCGCGTCCGGTAGCGCTCCACGAGCGGGGCGGCGAGGTCGGGCGCAGCCGCGTCGGTGAAGGAGGGCCGGGTTCCCTTGCGGGTGTCGGCGAGCAGCGTGAACTGGCTGACCACGAGGACGGCGCCGCCCGCGTCGGCGACGGAGCGGTCGAAGCGCCCGTCCGCATCGGGGAAGACCCGCATTGCGGCCGTCTTGTCGGCGGCGCGCTCGGCGGTGGCCGCGTCGTCGCCCGCCGCGACGCCGACGAGGGCGAGCAGGCCGGCCCCGATCGCGCCGACGACCTCGCCGTCGACGGCGACGGAGGCCGACCGGACCCGCTGCAGGACGACGCGCATGCGGGGTTCGTACCAGACCGTGCCGGCGGCAGCCGCCGGCTCCGGTAGGCTCCGCCGCGGAGCCCTGCCCGCGTACGGAGGCGGTCTGGGCGGCTCCACGCGACCCCGCGGGAGGCCCGTCGATGACCGACACGCCCCTGTACGACGCCTACCGGCGCTTCCTCGAGGACCCGGCCACGCCGTTCACGGTTCCGGGTCACAAGCGCAACCCCGAACTCGTCGACGAGCTGCTCGCGCTCGACCTGCCCCTGTACGGCGCCGTCGAGGCGCTCGACGGCTCGACCGGCATCCTGGCCCGCGCCGAGCGCCTCGTCGGCGAGCTGTGGGGCGCCGACTGGTGCGGCTTCTCCGTGCAGGGCTCGTCGCACGGCAACATGGCGATCGCCCTGACCCTGGCCACGCCGGGCGACAAGGTGGTGGTGGCCCGCACGCTGCACAAGTCGCTCTTCTTCGGCCTCGTCCTCGCCGGCCTCGAGCCGGTCTGGGTGCGCCCCGACATCGATGCCGAGACGGGCCTGACAGCAGGGATGCCCGTCGAGCGGGTCGAGGCCGCGCTCGCGGCGCACCCCGATGCGAAGGCGGTGCTGCTGGTCGAGCCGAGCTACGTCGGCGGCGTCTCCGACGTCGCCGCGCACGCGCGGGCGGCGCACGCGCACGGCGTCCCGCTGGCCGTCGACGCGGCCTGGGGCGCGCACCTCGGCTTCCACCCGCTGCTGCCGCCGCACGCGCTGCAGGCCGGCGCCGACGTCCTCGTCACGAGCGTGCACAAGCACATCACCGGCTTCACACAGTCGTCGATGGTGCTCGCGCAGCGCGAGCGGATCGACCTCGAGCGCCTGGAGGCCGCCTTCGAGGGCCTGCACACGACCAGCCCCTCGGGCGGGATTATGGCCTCGATCGACCGCGCCCGCGCGCTGCTGCAGGAGCGGGGCGCCGAGCTGCTCGGCGTCGCGATCGACGAGGCCGAGCGGGCGCGCGAGCGCTTCCGCCAGGTCGAGGGCCTCGGCGTCGTCGGGGCGGAGATCGCGGGGCGCAGCCCGGCGCTCCTCATGCACGATCCGACGAAGATCGTGCTCACGCTGGCCGGGACGGGCGCGGACGGGATCGCCGTCGCCGACGTCCTCGAGCGGCGCGGGATCACCCTCGAGTTCGCGGACCGCGACACGTTCTGCCCGGTGATCACCCTCGGCGACACGCCAGGGACGATCGCCCGCATGACGGACGAGATCATCCGCGCGGTCGAGGAGCACCGCGGCGAGCCGCGCGCGCTGGTGCCCCTGACGGCGTGGACGGTCGACCCGGTCACGGCGATGCTGCCGCGCGACGCCTTCTTCGCCGACCACGAGCGGGTGCCGGCGGCGCAGGCCGTGGGCCGGATCGCGGCCGAGTCGGTCGTGCCGTACCCGCCGGGGATCCCCGCGCTCGCCCCCGGCGAGGTCGTGCAGGCGTCGGTCGTAGAGGCGCTGCAGGCGGAGGCGGCCGCGGGCACGAGCATCCGCTACTGCGGCGACCCGACGCTGGAGACGATCCTGGTGGTGCGCGAGCCCTAGGGGCGCTCGGCGACGAGCGCGACGTGCGGGAACAGCCCGAGGTCGGGCAGCTCGACGGGCACGGGGTGCTCCTCGACGATGCGGAAGCCCGCGTCGCGCACCGCGCGGGCGGTGTCGCGATTGGGGTGGCAGCCCTGGGCGAGGCGACGCCAGACGGGCTCGACGAGGTCCTGTCGGCGCGCCGTGCGCGGGTCGCTGGCGCGCACGTGCTCGAGCAGGAGCAGCCGGCCGCCGGGCCGGAGCACGCGGCGGGCCTCGGCGAGCGCGGCCTCGGGATCGGGCACCGAGCAGAGGACGAGCGTGGCGAGCACGCAGTCCGCGGACGCGTCGGCGAGGGGCAGCCGCTCGGCGGTGCCGTCGACCACCTCCGCGCCGAGCGCGGCGGCCGGGGCCGCGAGGCGCCGGCGCATGGCGGGCGACGGCTCGACGAGGACGAGCCGCTCGAGCGCGTCCGCCTGGTAGAAGGGCAGGTTCGCGCCCGTGCCGGCGCCGAGCTCGACGATGACGCCGCGGGCCCGATGCGCGAGCCAGCGGCGCCAGCCGCGCATCGCCTCGGACTCCGAGGCGACGAGCCGGGCGCAGCCGGCGGCGAAGAGGCGGTCCCCGAGGCGGCTCACGCGTCCAGTTCTACCAAGGGGCGGCACGCCGGCAGCCGCTGCGGCTATCGTGTGCGCCGGGACAGATCGGATGAATCCGATCAATTAATCGGATTCCACCTATGAGTAGGAGCAGCGCATGACCGTCCCCCCCGGACTCGAGATCGTCGGCCCCGTCCCCGCCGAGCGCACCGCGATCCTGTCCGACGACGCCCTCGCCCTCGCCGCGCGGCTGCAGCGCGAGCTCGGCCCGCGCCGCACCGAGCTGCTCGCCGCCCGCGCCGCCCGCCAGGCGCGCCTCGACCGCGGCGACGAGCTCGGCTACCTCGAGGAGACGCGCGCGATCCGCGAGGGCGACTGGCGCGTCGCCCCCGCCCCGCCCGCGCTCCAGGACCGCCGCGTCGAGATCACCGGCCCCGCCGAGCCGAAGATGATGATCAACGCCCTCAACTCGGGCGCCCGCGTCTTCATGTGCGACCTCGAGGACGCCCTGTCGCCGACGTGGGCGAACGTCCTCGACGGCCAGCAGGCCCTGCGCGACGCCGTCCGCCGCGAGCTCGAGTTCACGAGCCCGGAGGGCAGGGAGTACCGGCTGCACGAGGAGATCGCGACCCTGATCGTGCGCCCGCGCGGCTGGCACCTCGAGGAGCGCCACGTGCTGCTCAACGGCGAGCCCCTCGCCGGCGGCCTCTTCGACCTCGCGCTCCACCTGACCCACAACGCCCACGAGCTGCTCGCGCGCGGCTCCGGCCCGTACCTGTACCTGCCGAAGCTCGAGTCGCACCTCGAGGCGCGCCTGTGGAACGACGCCTTCCTGATCGCGCAGGAGGAGCTCGGCCTGCCGGTCGGCACGATCCGCGCCACCGTCCTGATCGAGACCCTGCCCGCCGCCTTCGAGATGGAGGAGATCCTCTACGAGCTGCGCGACCACTCGGCC
>JAURLF010000222.1 GCA_030831375.1 Gaiellales bacterium
GCGAGCACGCCCGCGACGAGCGCGGTCAGGCCGATCACGGTCGCGATCGGGCGGTCGCGCCAGCGCAGCCAGCCGATCGCCGCCGCGAGGATGAGCAGCGGCCCCATGTAGCCGAGCTGCTCCGTCAGGTTGCCGGCGAACCGCGCGGAGCGCTCCGCGAATGCCTCTCCGCCGATCCAGGTGATGGCCGTCGGCACGACGACGTTCTCGAGGTCGAGCGGGAAGAGCTCGGGCCGGATGCGGCCGTCGATCGGGTTGGGGTGCAGGAGCGCCGTCAGGATCAGGGGCGACGCGACGATCAGGGCGAGCCCGTAGGCCGCGCCGAGCCAGGGGAGCGCGCGCGCGATCCGCGCGCGGCTCTCGGCGCCGCCGAGGGCGATCGCGACGACCAGCGCGACGACGCCGAGCAGGGTCGCAGTCGCCGCCACCTCCGTGAACGTGAGGTACTGGAAGGCGATCAGCGCGGCGAGGGCGAGCACGGCGCGCGTGCGCGGCAGCGAGCCCTCGATCAGGCGCACGGCGACGAGCGCGATCAGGGGCAGCGTCCAGACCAGCGCGAGGTTGACGTGGTTGAGGGTCTGGCCGATCAGGTACGACGAGAAGCCGAAGGTCCAGCCGCCGAGGATCGCGGCCAGCGGGTCCGCCGTGAGGTGCCGGCACAGCAGGTACGCCGTCCACGCGGCCAACGCCGGCGCGGCCAGGGCGAGTGCGTTGTACGAGGCGAGCGGACCGGCCAGCGCGGTCAGGGGGGCCAGCACGAGAGCCGGCCCGGGGATCGTCGTCGCCCAGGCCAGGTTGAAGCCGATCGGGGCGTCGATGCGGTCGGTCAGAAACGGCGCCTGCGCGAGCCGCAGCACCTCCACCCAGTGCACGAGCGACCAGGCGAAGAAGCCCTGGTCGGCACCGAAGCTGCCGACCACGGCGTCGGCCGGTGCGCGCAGGAGGTGCCGGCCGATCAGGACGAGCGACGCGAGCAGGTAGCCGAGCAGCACGAGAAGCGGCTCGGCGCGGCGCATGACCGGAGTGTACGGAGCCCCCGGAAAGGCAGAGGGGCCGGGCGTCACCGCCCGGCCCCTCTCGGTCATGCACTGGTCATACGCAGGAGTCGCTGCGGCGTCGCGCCGCGGCCCCAACGCTGGCTAGGCGGTTCCCCGTCGGTCCCGGGGCGCGCCTCCTACGTGCGCAGACCTCCACTTGCCGTACTGTCGCTGCTCAGAACGGACCACCCCCTTTCCGCGGTACGGCCACGGTATCACCCGCGGGCGGGGTCGCGCTACTGGAAATTCCGCCAGTACGCGCTCGGCGTGGGGCCCACCTGGCCCTGGTACTTCGAGCCGAGCGCGCCCGACCCGTACGGCTTCTCCGCGGGCCCGTCGAGGTCCATGAAGGACATCTGCCCGATCTTCATCCCGGGGTACAGCGTGATCGGCAGGTTGGCCACGTTGGCGAGCTCGAGGGTGACGTGGCCGTCGAAGCCGGGGTCGATGAAGCCGGCCGTCGAGTGCACCTGCAGGCCGAGCCGCCCGAGCGAGCTCTTGCCCTCCAGCCGCGACACGATGTCGTCGCCGAGCGTGACGCGCTCGAGGGTCGCGCCGAGCACGAACTCGCCGGGGTGCAGGATGAACGGGCCGTCGCCCTCGATCTCGATCAGCTCCGTCAGCTCGGCCTGCTCCTGCTTGACGTCGATGTGGCTGTAGCTCGAGTTGCGGAACACGCGGAAGCGCCGGTCGCAGCGGACGTCGACGGAGGCGGGCTGGATCAGCCCGTCGTCGAAGGGGTCGAGCCGGATGCGGCCCGCCTCGACGGCCTGCCGGATGCCGCGGTCGGAGAGAACCATCGAGATGGGAGTCTGGCAGGCGCGGGGGACGTGCGGCGCACGCGGGCGGGTGTAGGCTGACGCCCGTGGAGGGCCGCCGCATCGGACGCCGCTACGTGCTGCAGGTCCCCGACCGCGGCGCGCCGGGCGCGAGCGTCTGGCGCGCGCTCGACGAGGCGACGGACGCCCCCGTGCTGGTCACCCTGCTCGAGCCCGGGCCGGCCGCCGCCGATGCCCTCGCGGCCCTCGCCGCGGTGCGCCACCCGGGGCTGCCCGTGGTGCTCGACCACGGCACGGACCCCGACGGCGGCGCGTACCTGGTGACGCCGACGCGGACGGGCCGCTCGGCCCTCGCCGCGCTCGCCGGCGCCCCGCTCGCCGGTCCCGACCTGGCCCGGCTCGGCGCCGACCTCGCCGGCGCCCTCGCCGCCCTGCACGCGCGCGGGCTCGTCCAGGGCGGTCTCGCCCTCGACGCCGTGGTCCTCGACGAGCAGGGGCATCCGCGGCTCGAGGACCTCGCCACCGCCGGCCTCGCGCGCCCGCCCCTGCGCCCCGAGGGCGACTTGCGCGCGCTCGGCGCGCTCCTGCGCGCCGCGGCCGGCGCGGCGCCCGCCGACGAGCTGCTCGGGCGGCCCGGCCTGGCCCCGCGGCTGGCGGCGCTCGTGGGCGCGCTCGAGGGCGGCGCACCGCCGACCGCGGCCGACGCCGACGCCGCCCTGCGGCGGATCGCGGACGGCGTCGAGCCGGAGCCGCCCGCGGCCGGCGCCGACGCGCCGGCCCAGGCGCCGCCCGCCCCGCGCCGGCGCGGCCTGCGCGTCCTCGTCGGGGCGCTCGCCGTGGCCGTGCTCGTGCTCGCAGCGGTCGCCGTGGCGCGCATCGTCGACGAGCGCGACGCCGAGCGCAGTGCCGCCGACGGCGCCCAGCCGGCCCCCATCACCACCGTCTCACCCGCGCCGGCCGACGATGAGCCGCTGATCCCGCCGACGGCCGAGGCCGCCATCGCGACCGCCGGGGAGCCACCCGCGACGACCGCGCAGGCCACGGAGCCGGAGCCCCCCGCGACGGGTCCCGTGCCGATCGGGATCGCGTCCGTCGCCGCGGTCGACCCGGGCGGCGACCGCAGCGAGAACGACGATCTGGTCCGGCGCGCCATCGACCGCTCAACGCGCTCGGCCTGGGTGACGGAGGAGTACAAGGATGCGGGGCTCGGCGGCAAGGACGGCGTCGGGCTCGTCCTCCGCCTCGACGCCCCGGCCCGGGTCACCTCGCTCGTCGTGCGCTCCCGTCCGACGGGGGCGGTGGTCGAGGTCTACGCCCTGCGCGGCGACGTGCCGGAGACGGCGCCGCGCGGCTGGGAGCCGGCGGCCGGCCCCGTCGAGCTCGCGCGGCCCCGCACGCGCATCCCGGTCGAGCGGCGCCGCGCCGCGACCGCGCTGCTCATCTGGATCACGCGTCTGCCGGGTCCGAACGGGGCCAACGCCGTCGAGATCGCGGACGTGCGCGTGCTCGGGCGGCCGCGCGGGGCCTAGAAGCGCAGCGCGGCGTCGGCGGCGCGCCGCTCGAGCGCCAGCGCCACGAGCCGGTCGAGCAGGTCGGGGTAGGGCAGGCCGCTCGCCTCGAACATGCGCGCGTAGTAGCTCGTCGCGGTGAAGCCCGGGATCGTGTTGATCTCGTTGAGGACGACGCGGTCCGCCGTGCGGAAGAAGTCGACGCGGGCCATCCCGCGGCAGTCGCAGACGATGAAGGCCCGCAGCGCCGTGGCGCGGATCCGCTCGGCCTCCGCCGCGGGGAGGTCGGCGGGCGCGTCCAGCCACGAGCCGCCCTCGCCGTACTTGGCCTCGTAGTCGTACCACTCGCCCGCGTAGCCGATCCGGCCGACCACGGACGCCTCGAGCCTCGCCGGGTCGTTGCCGAGCACGCTGACCTCGACCTCTTCGCCCTCGAGGAGCTCCTCGACGAGCGCCTTGGCGTCGTGCGCGAGCGCGAGGTCGAGCGCGGCCGCGAGCCCGTCGGGCCCGCTGACGCGGGTGATGCCGATGCTGGACCCGAGCCGCGCCGGCTTCACGAAGACGGGGTAGCCGAGCTCCCCGGCGACGCGCGCCGCCACCGCCGCGCGGTCGTCCGCCGCGCCGACGACGACGTCGCGCGCGACGTCGACGCCGTGGCTGCGCAGCATCGCCTTGCAGGCGTCCTTGTCCATCGTCAGGGACGAGCCGAGGACGCCCGAGCCGACGTAGGCCACGTCGAGCATCTCCAGCAGGCCCTGCACGGTGCCGTCCTCGCCGAACGGTCCGTGCAGCGCGGGGAACACGACGTCCGCACCGAGCGGGCCGCCGCCGCCGGGCGTCACCTGCACGATGCCGCCCGCCTCGTCGCGCCAGACGCCGTCGCGCTCGACCGTGATCCGGACGACCTCGTAGCGGGACGGGTCGAGGGCGTCGGCGACGCTCGCGGCGCTGCGCAGCGACACGTCGTGCTCCGACGAGCGCCCGCCGCCGAGAACGGCGACGCGCAGCCGCTCCGTCACGAGGTCGCGGCCCCCGTGTAGCGCCCGACCACGATCGTGACGGTCGACCCCTTCGGCTTCGACGAGCCGCTGGCGGGGTTCTGCGAGATGACGATGCCGTCCTGGCCCGGGTCGGACACGGCCGCCTCCTGCGTGCTGACGACGAATCCCGCGTTCGTGATCTGCCCCTCGGCGTCGCCGCGCGTCAGGTTGACGACCGACGGCACCGGCACGCTCGCCGGGCCCGTGGAGACGACGACGGAGACGGCGGTGCCGGCGGGGGCGGCGGCGCCCGCCGCCGGGCTCTGGGCGACGACCTGGCCCTGCGGGGCGTCGTTCGGCTCCTCGCTGACCGGGCCGAGGGTCATGTCGGCGGCGATCAGGGTGTTCTCCGCGTTCGTCAGATCCATGCCCACCAGGTTCGGGACGGCGCCTTGCTCCTGACCGGTGGAGACGGTGATCTCGACGGTCGACCCGGGCTTCAGCTCGACACCGGCCGAGGGGGACTGCGCGATCACGCTGCCCGCCGGCACGCTGTTGGAAGCGGCCTCGAGGATGCGGACGATCAGCTTCGCGTCCTCGAGCACGCTGCGCGCCTCCTCGAGGCTCGCGCCGACGACGTTCGGCACGACGACGACGCCCGGGGCGGTCGCCACCTCGATCTCGACGACGCTGCCCTCCGCCAGCAGCTGGCCGGCGACGGGGCGCTGCGCGAGCACCTCGCCCTCCGGGGCCTCCGCGTCCTCGACGGGGATCACGAGGGCGTCGAGCCCGACGCGCTTGAGCGCGGCCACGGCCTCCGCCTCCTTCAGCCCGACGACCTCGGGCACGGACACCTGCGCGGCCGTCTCGGCCGTCGTCGTCGGCAGCGGGTCCTCGCCGCCGCCCTCGCCGCCGACGAGCGCCCAGCCGGCGACGGCGCCCGCGGCGATGACGACGAGCACGGCGAGCAGCACCCACAGCCGGCGCCGGTTCGGGTTGCCCTGGCGCGCAGCCTGCCCCTCGCGCGCGGGCAGGGGCGGCGCCACCATCGTCTCCGTCGGCTGGCGCGCCATCGCGATCGTCGCCGCGCCGATCACCGCCGTCTCGTCCGACACGGGCAGGCCCTGGCGGACGCGGTCAAGATCGACCCCCATCTCGTCGGCGCTCTGGTAGCGCTGGCGGGGGTCCTTCACGAGTGCGCGCATGACGACGGCCTCGAGGGCGGCGGGCACCAGCGGGTTGCGGTCGCCGAGCGGCTCGGGTGCCTCCTGCACGTGGCGCATCGCGACGGTGACCGCCGCGTCGCCCTCGAACGGCACCCGTCCGGACAGCATCTCGTACAGCACGATGCCGACCGCGTAGAGGTCGGCGGGCGGGCCGACCGGGAGCCCGCGCGCCTGCTCGGGCGCGAGGTACTGCGCGGTGCCGACGATCGAGCCGGCCTCCGTCATCTCCGTCTCGCCCGCGCTGGCGATGCCGAAGTCGGCGACCTTCACCTTGCCGTCCGGCTGGACGAGGATGTTCTGCGGCTTGACGTCGCGGTGGATGACGCCCTGCTGGTGGGCGACGCGCAGGGCGGCGAGGATCTGCAGCGCGATCGTGATCGCGCGGCGCGCCTCGAGGGGGGCCTCGCGGCGGATCAGCTCCTTGAGGGTCTCGCCCTCCACGTACTCCTGCACGATGTACGAGGCGCCATCGACCTGGGCGTGGTCGTAGACCTGCACGATGTTCGGGTGGTTGAGGCGGGCAGCGGCGCGCGCCTCGCGCTGGAAGCGCTCGATGAAGTGCGGGTCGTCGGAGTGGCGGTCGGCCAGCACCTTGATCGCCACCGGCCGGTGCAGCGACTCGTCCTGCGCGAGGAAGACGCGCGCCATGCCGCCCTGCCCGAGGCGCCGCACGATCCGATAGCGGCCGTCGAAGAGGGCGTCCGGGGAGGTGTCGGTGCGGTCGCTCATGCGCGGGTCCGGGCGGATTGTCTCACGTTCACGAGCCGCTCAGCGCCCGCAGCACGTCGGCGGCGATCGGAGCGGCCACGTCGCCGCCCGTTCCGGCGGTCCGCTCGACGAGGACGGCGACCGCGTAGCGGGGCGCCGACGCCGGCGCGAAGCCGATGAACCAGGCGTCGTTGAGGCCGTCGTCGCCCGTCTCCGCCGTGCCCGTCTTGCCCGCCACGTCGAGGCCCTCGACGTTCGCCGCGCCGCCCGTGCCCTCGTCGACGACCTGCCGCATCAGGAGCCGCAGCTGGGCCGCGGTCTCGGTGGTCATCGCCCGGCCGAGGAAGGCCGCGCCCGGCCGGCGCATGACGGTGCCGTCGGGCGCGCGCACCTCGAGGACGGGCTGCGGCTGCGGCACCTGGCCGCCGTTGGCGACGGCCGCGGCCACGAGCGCCATCTGCAGCGGCGTCGCCAGCAGGCGCTCCTGGCCGATCGCGAGGCGCGCCTCGTCGACGTTGGCGCCGGGCCGCACCTGGTTGCCGCGGCGGTTGTAGATGCCGGAGGCGAGGTTCTGGTCGGCGGGGTAGTCCCACGGGACCCGCTTGAAGAAGCCGAACGCCGCCATGGTCTCCTCGAGGCGCTCCTCGCCGAGCTCGATCCCGACCGAGGCCATCGTGGTGTTGACGGAGTTGACGAGCGCGTAGCCGAAGTCGTGCTCGCCCGGGTCCTTGCCGTTGAAGTTGCACAGCTCCTGCCCGCCCGTCTCGATGCAGGCGCCGGCGGGGAACTCGGTCGACACCTCGACGACGCCGTTGTCCAGCGCGCTCGCCGCCGTCACCACCTTGAAGGTGGAGCCCGGCGGGTAGAGGCCCTGCGTGGCCCGGTTGAGGAGCGGCGAGCCGGGAGCCTCGAGGGCGCCGGCGAGGCCGTCGTTCGGATCGAACGTGGGAGTGGACGCCATCACGAGCAGGCCGCCGTTCGACGGGTCGATGACGACGACGCTGCCCGTGCCGCCCGCGGCGCGCAGACCGTCCATCGCCGCCTGCTGCGCCTCGGCGACGAGGCGCAGGACGACGTCGTCGCCGCGGACGGTGTCGCCGCGCATGCGGTCGAAGGCGTTGCGGACGCCGGCCAGGTCGCTGGTGGCGCCCGTCAGCTCGGGGTCGAGGGCGCGCTCGAGACCCGCGCGGCCCGCGAGCAGCGACGAGTAGCCGACGAGCTGGGCGGCGAGGCCCTTCTCGGGGTAGCGGCGCAGGAACACGTCGCGGCCGTCGAGGCGCCCCGGCACCGAGTCGGCGAGGACGACGCCGTCCGCGGTGACGATCGCGCCGCGATCGACCTCGAGGTCGCGGTACACCAGCCGCACGTTGCTCTGGCGCGCCTCGAGCGCGCCGCGCGCCCAGACCTGCCAGTAGGTCGTCATGCCGATCAGGGCGACGAGGCCGACGGCGAGGACCAGGAAGAGGCGGCCGATGCGGGCGTTCACGTGCGCTCCCGGTTGGCGCGCTGCGAGATGCACAGGAGCAGTGCGGCGATCGCGAAGTTGGCCGTGACGCTGGATCCGCCGTACGAGACGAACGGCAGCGTGAGGCCGGTCAGGGGCAAGAGGCGCACGACGCCGCCGACGATCACGAACGCCTGGAAGGCGACGGCGACGGCGAGGCCGCTGGCCAGGAGCTTGGAGAAGCCGTCGTCGGCCTGGGTGGCGATGCGGAACCCGCGCCAGGCGAGCAGCAGGTACAGGAGCACCACCGCGGCGGCCCCGAGCAGGCCCATCTCGTTCGCGATCACCGAGTAGATGAAGTCCGTCTCGGCGTACGGGATGATCGTGTCGCCGTTCGCGCCCAGGATCAGGCCGCGGCCGAAGCCGGCCCCGGCGACGCCGCCGTCGGCGATCGTGTAGATCGACTGCGCGATCTGGTACGCCGAGCCCTGCTCGTCGGGCCACGGGTCGAGCCAGCCGTCGATGCGCGTCTGCACCTGCGGGGCGATCTGGAGCGCGGCGAGGCCGCCGAGCGCGAACAGGCCGAGCCCCGCGCCGACGTAGAGCAGGCGCCCCGTCGCCACGTACACCATCGACAGGGCGATCGCGAAGAGGAGCAGCGACGAGCCGAGGTCGTTCATCGCCACCAGCAGTACGAGCGCGGCCCCGGTCAGGATCAGGAGCGGCAGCGCGTGGCGCAGGGCGGGGATGCCGATCCCGAGGACGCGGCGCGCGGGGGCGGCGAGCACCTCGCGACGCTCCCGCAGGTAGCCCGCGAGGAACACGACGAGCAGGATCTTCGCGAACTCGCCCGGCTGGATCTGCAGGCCGGCGACGCGGATCCACAGACGCGCGCCGTTGACCTCGGTGCCTACGACGATGGTGGCGAGCAGGAGCAGCACCGCCAGCGCCCCGCACGTGTAGCGGAGCGACTCGAGCCGGCGGATGTCGCGGAACGCGACGGCGACGGCGACGAAGAGGCCGAGGCCGAGCGCGATCCAGAGGCCCTGGTCGCGGGCGAGGTCCGGGTCGATGCGGTGGATCTCGATCAGCCCGATCGCCGCGAGGACGGCGGTGATCGGCAGCACGTACGGGTCGGCGTCCGGGAGGTACAGGCGCAGCGCGACGTGGGCGGCGCCGTAGGCGAGCGCGAACAGCGCGGCGGCGATGAGGGGCGACCACGCGAACGCCTCGGCGCGCGCGATCTGCACGGCGGCGAAGCCGGCGGTGGTGATCACGAGCGCGAGCGCGAGCAGCGCGAGCTCGCGGTTGCGCTCGGGCAGGCGGAGGTAGGCGCTCATGGGGCCATGGGCGGGATGGCCAGCCACGGGGAGGACTCCGCGAGCGCCGTGACGCGACCCTCGGCGCCGCTGCGCGACCGGATCCGGTGGTCGAGCAGCGCGTCGCGCTCAGCCGCGTCGAGGGCGGCCGCGGGGATGGCGCTCACGACGACGGGGCGGTACAGGGTGAGGTCGCCGGCGATCTCGACGGGCAGCCCCTGATAGACGGCGATGCGCCCGTCCGGGGTGGCGCCGACGAAGTGCGCCCACTGCAGGCCGATCGCGACGGCCACGGCGACGGCGATGCCGAGCGCGGCCAGCCCCGCGGCGAGGAGCGCGACGGTGCGCCGCCCCTCGCGCCGCACGGCCGCGGCGGGCGCGGGCGCCTGCCCGCCCGCGAGGGCCAGCGCGCCGGCCGGCACGATCAGGGGCGCGGCGCGCTCCGGCTCGGTGTCGTCCGCGTCGCGCTCGCCGAAGCGCACGAGCACCGCGGTCACGTTGTCCTCGCCGCCGGCGCCGTTCGCGGCCTGCACGAGCAGCTGCGCGGCGCGCTCGAGCGGCTCGCCCGCGCCGAGGATGCGCGCGATCTCGTCGTCGCCGACCATCCCGGTGAGGCCGTCGGAGCACAGCAGCAGCACGTCGCCGGCCTGCGGCGCGAGGCGCACGAGGTCGACCTCGACGCCGGCCTCCGCTCCGAGCGCGCGCGTGATCACGGAGCGCTGCGGGTGGCGCTCCGCCTCGGCCGGCGTGAGTGCGCCGCGGCGGATCAGCTCTGCCACGAGCGAGTGGTCGTCCGTCACCTGCCGCAGCCGCCCGTCGCGCCAGAGGTAGGCGCGGGAGTCGCCGACGTGGGCGACCGCGACCTCGTCGCCGTGGATGACGGCCGCGGTCAGCGTCGTGCCCATGCCGGCGAGGGAGGCGTCGTCGCGGGCGGCCTGGTGGATGCGCGCGTTGACGTCCTCGAGGGCCCGCACGAGCTCGTCCGGGCCGCCGTCGAGGCCGTGCAGCGCGGCCACGGCCATGGCGCTCGCGACTTCGCCGGCGCGGGCGCCGCCCATGCCGTCGGCGACGGCGAAGACGGGGTCGGAGAGGACGAGCGCGTCCTCGTTCGACTGGCGCAGCCTGCCGACATCGGTGCAGGCAGCCGCGTCGCGGACCGTGACCGGCATCAGGCGTCCCCGGGCTCGTAGACCATCCGCGTCGAGCCGATCGCGACCTCGTCGCCGTCGTCGAGCGCCGTCTCCGCGGCGATCCGCTCGCCGTTGACGAACGTGCCGTTCGTGGAGCCGAGATCGGCGATCGTCAGCCGGCCGCCCCGGACCCGCACGAGGGCGTGGCGCGCGGAGACGAAGCCGTCGCCCTCGAGCAGCGCCTGGGCGTGCGGGTCACGGCCGATCAGGACCTCGGACTGGTCGAGGACGACGGCGGCGCCGGGCGGCAGGACGTCGCTCTCGAGGACGAGCAGGCGCCCGGGCCGCGCCGGCGCGGCCGACGCGGACGCAGGCGGCGGCACCGGGACGGCGTCGAAGCCCTGGCCGGGCCGGAGGATCATGCTCTCCTGCGCGCCGCGGACGTCGCGGACCGCGGTGCGGGCGATGCGCCAGACGAACAGGTAGAGGAGGACCAGGACCGCGATCCGCAGGAGGAGCAGCGCCTGGTCGACCACGGACTCAGCCGGGTCGCCGCTCGATCCGCAGCGTGCTTGTGCCCACCGTGATCTCGTCGCCCTCGCCGACGGCCTCGCGGCGGATCCGCCGGCCGTTCACCAGTGTGCCGTTCGTCGAGTCGAGGTCGCGCACCTCGAAGCCGTCGCCGGCGCGGCCGACCTCGGCGTGGCGGCGCGAGACGTTGCCGTCCGCGACGCTCACGTCGCAGTCCTTCGAGCGGCCGATCACCACCGCCGCGGCGCCGAGCGGGACCTCCCCGCCGGGCCAGATCAGCACCCAATCCGCGGCGGGAGCGGCGGCCGGCGGCGCGGGAGCCACCGGCTCGTCCGCGGCCAGGGGGTCCTCGTCGGAGAACGGGTCGACGACGGGGGCGGCCGAGGGGGCGGGCGCCGGAGGCGCGGCGGCAGCTGCGACGGGTGCGGCCGCCGCGTCGGGCGCGGCGTCGAACTCCTCGGGCAGGCGCACGCCCGGCGGCGGAGCGTCCGTCGCGACGGGCGGTGGCGTCTCCTCCATCTCGGCGGCGATGCCGAACGTCCCGACGTCGAGCTCGTCGGCCGTCTCGATCAGGACGCGCGCGCGGCCCGGCAGCGCGTACCCCTCGCGGCGGGCGTGCTCGGTCAGGTAGCCGGCCAGCTCGGTGCGCAGGCGCGCCTCGTACGCGAGGAACTGCTCGCGGTCGGCGGGCGAGAGGTAGACGGTGTAGACGTTCGGCACGTAGACCTGCGACACGGAGATGACCTTGTGGTCATCCATCTCCTTGGCCAGCTTGCGGGCCAGCTCCACGGGCTGCACGTGCGACCGGAATGTGCGCCCGATGCCGCCCTCGAAGACCCCCTCGAGGCGGCTCTCGATCCGTCGCAGGAAACCCATTCAGCTGATCCTCCGGTCGCGGGGGCGATCACGCGGGCGCCGCGTCCGGGGCGGCCCCGGCCCGGCGTGCCCGCACCAAGATCACTATACCCGCCGCCCCTGCGCCCCCCAGGGCCGCGAGCGGGCTCCAGAGGCCGCCCGTCAGCGTGTAGCCGATGGCGATCGTGGCGATCGTGCCGAGCCCGAGCCAGAGGCCCGCTGCGATGGCGAGCGGCCGGCCCTGCGCGGTCAGCACCGCGGGCGCGGTGATGGCGAGCGCGGCCCACACGAGCGCGAGCAGCGCCGGCCCAGGGCCGACGGCGGCGGCGACGAGCGCGGGGGTCGCGATCGGGTCCTCCATCCCCGCGACGGCGCGGCCGAGGCCCGCGGGATCGGCGAGGGGGACGGGCGCCCAGGCGACGCCGGCGAGGCCGAGGCCGACGCCGGCCGCGAGCCCGCCGGCCGCGCCGAGCACGCCGCGCACCCAGCCGCGCGCCGCGGTGGCCGCGGCGAGCGGGTAGACGGCGCCGGCGAAGAGCAGCGCGCACAGGGGCGCCAGCACCGGCAGCAGCACGCGGCGCCCGTCGCGGGCCATCAGCCCGGTCCACAGCGCGGCGGCGACGGCACCGGCCGGCACGAGGCCGAAGGCGAGGTTGCCGAGCAGGGGCAGGGCGGCCGCGAGCACCAGCGCGCCGGCGAGGAGCGGCAGCCGCAGGGCGACGACGGCCGCGAGCAGGCCGATCGCCACGGGCCATGCGGTCGGGTAGAAGGGCATCGCGCCGAGGAGCAGCGCCGCCGCCGCCGCGGTCA
>JAURLF010000223.1 GCA_030831375.1 Gaiellales bacterium
CGAGCGCCCGCGCCGCCGCCTCCGGGTCGTCCGATCCCCCGAGCACGGCGGCCTCGTGCTCGTTGGGGACGAGCAGCGGCTGCGCGGCGACGAGGCCCGCGGGCAGCGGGCGCGCCGGGGCCGGGTTGCAGACCACCGCCCAGCCGCGCCCGCGCGCGCACGCGGCGGCCTCGGCGAGGACCGGGTCAGGCGCCTCGAAGGAGAGCAGCACGACGCCGGGCGGGCCGTCGAGAACGGCCGGCGGGAACGGCCCGACGAGCCGGTTGGCGCCCGGCGCGACCGCGATCTGGTTGCGCCCGGCCCGGTCGACCGCGATCACCGCGACGCCGGTGTGCTCCGCCTCGCTGCGGGCCACGTGCGCGACGTCGACGCCGGCGGCGACGAGCTCGGCGAGCGCCGCGTCGCCGTCGGCGTCGTCGCCCACGCAGCCGACGATCGTCGTCTGGGCGCCGGCACGGGCCGCGGCGACGGCCTGATTGGCGCCCTTGCCTCCGCCGTGCCGGCGGAACGATCCGCCCGACACGGTCTCGCCCGGTGCGGGCAGCCGCTCGAGGGCGACGACGAGGTCGACGTTGACCGAGCCGACGACGACGACCCGACCGGCCATCGCGCCCCGCTAGGCGCCCGCGGCGAGGATCTCGTCGACGGTCGCCGTCTGCGCGCCGTACATCGTCTCGATGTAGGCGATGCCGGCGACCCGGTCCTCGGGCGTGAAGGCGGCGATGCCGTCATCGGCGAGGACGACGCGGTAGCCGAGGAAGAAGGCCGACCCCGCCGTGTGCTGCACGCAGATGTGGGCGTGCTGCCCCGTCAGGACGACGGTGCCGACGTCGCGCTGGCGCAGGTACGCGTCGAGCCCCGTGTCGTGGAAGCCGGAGTAGGCGCGCTTCGGGAACTCGACGTCGCCCGCGGCGGGCGCCAGCTCGGGCACCACCCTGGCGCCCGGGGTCCCGGCCATGGCGTGCGCGCCCCAGACGCGCTCCTCGACGTCGCCCGGCAGGTGCGCGTCGTTGCAGTAGCAGACGGGCCAGCCGCGCTCCCGCGCGCCCGCCAGAAGCCGCGCGATCGGCGCGACCGTCGCCTGCGACGGCGGGTTGGCGAGCGCGCCCGTGACGAAGTCCACGAGCATGTCGGCGACGATCACGGCGGGACGGTCGAGCGGCTCCATGGGAGCGAACCCTACCAACGCGCACAACCGTGCGAAACCGGTCGCACGCTCGGGGGAGGCGTGTGGCAGGATGGGCGTGACCTTCCGTCCGAAAGGCCAGTCCCGTATGCCCGCACGTCCCCGCACCCACCTCCGCGCCGCGCTCCTCGCGCTGACGGCGCTCGCCCTGCTCGTCGCCCCCGCGGTGGCCGGCGCGAAGGCCTCGCTGAAGGTCGGGTTCCTCGACAACACGTACGTGACCGGCCAGGCCGCCAACTTCTGGGCGGACGTCGACCAGCTCAACGTCGGGATGATGCGCTGGGACGTGCAGTGGAAGTACGTCGCGCCGACGAAGCCGACGCGGCCGCGCGACCCCGCCGACCCCGCCTACCAGTGGGCGCAGACAGACTCCTTCGTCCTCAACGCGAAGGCGCACGGGCTGCAGGACCGCGTGCTGTTCACGCTCTGGCGGACGCCGCCCTGGGCGTCGTCTCTGAAGTCGAAGAAGGGCATCGAGACGCACATGCCCAAGCGGAAGTACTGGAGGGACTTCGTCTACGCGGCGGCCAAGCGCTACTCGGGCAGGTACACGCCGCCCGGCGCGACCGAGCCCCTGCCCCGCGTCCTCTTCTGGGAGACCTGGAACGAGCCGAACGCGAACTTCGCGTTCCGGCCGCAGTACGTCAGGGGCAAGGCGGTCTCGCCGCGCAACTACGTGACCCTGCTGAAGACGCTGCGCAGCCAGGTCAAGCCGCAGATCCCGAAGGCCAAGTTCGTCGCCGGCGCCTTCTACAAGCAGGGCGGGCCGCGCAGCGTCACCCCGGTCAACTTCATGCGCGGCATGAAGGCGGCGGGCGCGAAGTTCGACATCCTCTCGGTCCACCCGTACAACAACACGCCGCGCCTGGGCCTCAAGGACGGCCGCCAGCAGAGCCGCACGAACCCGAAGTTCATCGGGATCGGCAACTTCGAGAGCTTCATCTCGCTGTCGAACGAGATCTTCGGGCGCAAGTACCCGATCTGGGTGACCGAGTTCGGCTGGGCGACGCCCGCGCCGGGCAAGGCGCAGTACACCGTCACCTTCAAGCAGCAGGCGAGGTTCCTCTACGAGTCCGTCCAGCGCTTCAGGAAGCTGCCCCAGGTCGACGTGATGATCTGGTTCCTGATCGAGGACAACCCGCCGCGCCCGGTGGGCGCCTGGTACACGACGGGCCTGCGCAAATCGGACGGTACGGAGAAGCCGTCCTGGTCGAGCTGGATCGCGGCGGCGTCGAAGCTGCGCAAGCAGCACTAGCGCCCAGCCGGGGACGACGGTGCGGCCCACCGGGCCGCACCGTCTCCTCGCACCTGCGGCAGTATGGGACCCGTGCCGATGACCCCTCGGAAGGTGTGCGCCGCTGCGGCGCGAATGCGCACGCTGATGCGCGCGCGTCTCGCCATGGCCGCGATCGGGCTGGTCGCGGCGTGCGCCGCCGTGGCCGCGCCGCCGGCCGGCGCGCAGACGGCGTCGGGGATGCCGCCGCGCCCGCAGCAGCTCGGCCCGTACTGGATCACCTACTACTGGTTCGTGCCCGAGTCGGCCTTCACGGGCGCGCGCTACACGGCGAGGGGCCTGACCACGCCGTACCGTGAGGACTTCCTCTTCTCGGCGCGCGGCATCGCGATGCAGGGCACGGGCGTCGCCGACGACGGCAAGATGCTGCACTGGCGCAGCGGCGCCGGTCCGTGGGTCAACAAGGAGGGCGCGCAGACGCGCACCTCGGCCAGCGGCTTCACCAACGGCTCGCCCTACGCGCGGCCCGGCGGCTGCGTGTGGTGGGCGCTCGACCCCGCAACCGGCCGACCGAACCCGGCGACGGCGGACAACCTCCGCCCCACGTTCCCCAACGAGGACGGCACCTGGCAGAACCCGCCCGCCAACCAGGCCGCGTACACGCCGGTCTGCGATCGCGCCCGCGTCGCCGCGGGCGGCGAGGATGACAAGTCGGTGCGCGGCTACCCGGACACCTTCGGCATCGGAATGGGCACGGCGGTGACGGAGTGGAGGTCGATCGCGACGGACCGCTCCGTGATCCCGAAGGGCTCGCGCATCTACATCGAGGCGCTCAAGGACACGCCGGCGAAGGGCTGCTTCTCCGCGGACGACACGGGCGGCGCGATCATCGGCAAGCACATCGACGTGCTGGTGCCGTACGGGACGAGGGGCATGCCGTCGAAGGGCGACCTGCTGCTCCTGCCCGACGGCGTCGACTGCCCGCCCCCGACCGCGCTCGCGCCGGGCCCGCTCGGCGACCTGTCCGTCTCGTACCTGCTGCCGGCCGCCGAGGCGAAGGCCAGGGCGAAGCGGGTCCGGCCCCGGGGCATGAAGGGCCGCTTCCGCGAGGACTTCCTGTACGGCACCGACGGCGTCGTGGCGCGCTCGATCGGTACGACCCGCAAGGGCCGCCAGCTCGTCGCCCGCGGCGGCGGCTGGTGGGTCAACGCGGCCGGCCGCAAGACGATGCGGCGCGCCGACGGCACCTGGACCAAGGGTCCGCCGAAGTGGCGCGAGGGCGGCTGGCGCACGCGCAAGGGCCGCCCCACGTACCGCCGCGCGAACGGCACCTGGGCGTGGGGCGTCGGCGTGCGCTACCTGCGCTACCGCGACCGCTTCCGCTGGGCCAAGGCCGGCGAGTTCGTGCCGTGGAAGTCGACGGCCGCCGCCAAGACGACGGCGCCGACGGGCA
>JAURLF010000224.1 GCA_030831375.1 Gaiellales bacterium
CCTCCTGGGTCAAGCTCGGGCCCGCCGGCGCGCGCGTGATGCTCGGCGCGGGCGTGAACGACCTCGGCGGCACCCTGATGGACGAGTCGATCTCGCGGGCCGCCGGGGCCAGCCACGGCCAGGAGTGCCCACCCGAGCGGATGGACGCCGTGATCCGCGCCGCGGGCCGCGAGCCGATCCAGCGCACCACGCTCTACGGCCGGCCGCCGGAGGCGCAGGTGGCGCGCTCCTACGGCGCACCGCCGCTCGCCGACACGACGCCGCCGCCGTACGACGACCTCGGCCTCGAGCGGCCCGAGACGCTGATCCGCCCGGGCCTGGCCCGCGTCAGCTGACGCGGCGGGCGGTGACCACGAGGACCGCCGCGCCGGCGAGGCACGCGATCCCCGCCCCGTAGAGCCAGCCCGCGAGGACGTCGGTCGGCCAGTGCACGCCGACGAAGAGCCGGCTCGGCCCCATCAGCACACCCACCCCGACCACGGCCCAGCCGAGCCAGCGGCGCCGGCCCGCGGCACCCGCGACGAGGATCAGGCCGAGCACGGCCCACGCGTCGATGCCGGACGCGGCGTGCCCCGACGGCATCGCCGCGGTGATCGCCGCGGCCAAGGCGTCGGGCCACTCGGGCCGGGGCCGGTCGATCAGGGCCTTCAGCAGCGAGTGCCCGGCGTAGCCGACGAGGGCGCTCGTCGCGAGCCACCCGGCGGCGAGGCGGCGCCCGCCGAGCCAGACCGCCACCACCGCGAGCGCCATCACGATGATCGTGGGGACGTCCCGCCCGAGCAGGGACAGGAACTCGGCGGCCACGCGCAGCGTGCCGTGGTCGAGGGCGAGGTCGAGGGCGCCGCGGCTGACGCGCTCGTCGAAGGCGCTCGGCGGTCCCGACCAGACCGCCATCGCCGCGCCGGCGAGGGCGAGCAGGGCGAGGCCGGCGACGAGCAGCGCCCGCGGGCGCGGGGGGTCAGTCGACGCCTTCCTCCATCATCGCGTCGAAGCCCGGCTCGGGCTCCGCGACGACATGGTCGGGCGCGACGTGCGCGCCGCCCGGGCCGAGGTGCCCGGAGATCGACGGCTGGGCGACGTCGAGGAGGCCCGCCTGCGCGTAGATGTCGAGCTTGTCGCGCGAGTCCTGGATGTCGAGGTTGCGCATCGTCAGCTGGCCGATCCGGTCGAGCGGCCCGAAGGCGCTCTCCGACTTCTCCATGCTGAGCCGCTCGGGGTGGTACGTGAGGTTCGGGGAGACTGTGTCGAGGACGGTGTAGTCCTCGCCGCGGCGCAGCCGCACCGTCACCTCGCCTGTGATCGCGCGCCCGACCCAGCGCTGCAGGCCCTCGCGCAGCATCAGGGCCTGCGGGTCGAACCAGCGGCCCTCGTAGAGCAGCCGGCCGAGCCGGCGGCCCTGCGTGCGGTACTGGTCGATCGTGTCCTCGTTGTGGATGCCGTTGACGAGGCGCTCGTAGGCGAGGAACAGGAGCGCCATGCCGGGCGCCTCGTAGATGCCACGGCTCTTGGCCTCGATGATGCGGTTCTCGATCTGGTCGGACATGCCGAGCCCGTGGCGCCCGCCGATCGCGTTGGCCTCGAGCACGAGCGCGACCTCGTCGGCGAACTCGACGCCGTTGAGCGCGACCGGCAAGCCCTCGTGGAAGCGGACCGTCACCTGCTCGGACGCGATCGCTACCGCCTCGTCCCAGTGGGCGACGCCCATGATCGGCGAGACGATGTCCATCGACGCGTCGAGGAACTCGAGCCGCTTGGCCTCGTGCGTCGCGCCCCAGATGTTGGCGTCGGTGGAGTAGGCCTTCTCGGTCGGGTCGCGGTACGGCAGGTCGTGCGCCTGCAGCCACTCGCTCATCTCCTTGCGCCCGCCGAGCTCGTCGACGTACTGCTGGTCGAGCCACGGCTTGTAGATGCGCAGGGCCGGGTTGACGAGCAGCCCGTAGCGGTAGAAGCGCTCGATGTCGTTGCCCTTGTACGTCGAGCCGTCGCCCCAGATCGAGACGCCCTCCTCGCGCATCGCGGCGACCAGCATCGTGCCCGTGACGGCGCGGCCGAGCGGCGTCGTGTTGAAGTAGGCGCGCCCGCCGGAGCTGATGTGGAAGGCGCCGCACTGGAGCGCCACGAGTCCCTCGCGCACCAGCTCGGCGCGGCAGTCGACGAGACGCGCCGACTCGGCGCCGTACTGGAGCGCGCGGCTCGGGACGTCCGCGAGGTCGGGCTCGTCGTACTGGCCGAGGTCGGCCGTGTAGGCGTACGGCACCCCGCCCTTATCGCGCATCCACGCGACGGCGGCGGAGGTGTCGAGGCCGCCGGAGAAGGCGATGCCGATCTTCTCCCCCACGGGGAGGGCGGTGAGGACGTGGCCCATGGGCGGAACGCTACCGCCGTTCGGGGTCGGCGAGCGCTGCCAGGGGGTCGGGGACGTCGACGGAGCCGTTCCGCCGGGTGCGCGCGTGCTCGACCACACCGACCGCAGCGACGGTGATGAGGATGCCGACGGCCTGCAGGCCGGTCAGGGCCTGGCCGAGCACGACCCAGGCGAGGAGCGA
>JAURLF010000225.1 GCA_030831375.1 Gaiellales bacterium
ATCCTCGCGTCGGATTGGATCCAGTATCCACTTACCGGCCCCCGGCGTCAAGCCCCGGCGCGGCCGCGCTAGGCTCCGCCCCATGGTCACGGCCTTCGTCCTGGTCGACGTCGAGCGCGGTCGCATCGGCCCGGTGGCCGAGGCGCTCGCCGGCATCGACGGCGTCGCCGAGGTCTACAGCGTCGCCGGCCGCCTCGACCTCGTCGCCGTCCTGCGCGTGCCGACGAACGAGGCGATGGCCGAGCTCGTCACCTCGGGCCTGCTCGGCCTCG
The DNA here is from genome assembly GCA_030831375.1 of Gaiellales bacterium. Taxonomy (GTDB): domain Bacteria; phylum Actinomycetota; class Thermoleophilia; order Gaiellales; family F1-60-MAGs149; genus F1-60-MAGs149. The sequence goes on from JAURLF010000225.1 coordinate 273, forward strand.
ACGGCGTCCTCCGCACCGAGACCCTGCCGGCCTTCCGGGCCTACTCGCGCCACGACCTCGACGCGATGTTCGACCTCGGCGGGGACTAGCCCCGCTCAGCCGCCGACGAGGCGGCCCGCGTCGACCACGACCTCGCCGTCGAGGGCGACCGTGCAGCCGCGCATCGGCAGGTCGAAGTGGCCGCGCGTGTAGCGGCCCGCGTTCTCGTTGGCGCCCGTCGAGAACAGGAAGCAGCCGGGGAAGACGCGCGCCTCGAGGCCGTTCGTCTCGCGCTTGTCGAGCAGCGCGAGGGCGTCCCAGCGGGCGGCCGGGTTGAGGCCCCAGCCGACGTGGCTGACCGCGTACGCCTCCTCCTCGTCGAAGGCGGACAGGTACGAGCGCAGGAGCTCCGCATCGAGGCCATCGCCCGCGATCTCGACGATGCGGTCGTCGACGAGGACCAGCTCGACGGGCGAGCGCAGGTACTCCTTGAAGGTGAGGTTGATGTCGCCGGGCTGGAGGACCACGCGGCCGGAGACGGTGCCGGCGGCCGGGTAGGCAGCGACCAGGCCGCCGGGGTAGTGCGCGAACGTGCCGGGCCCCGACGTGGCGCCCCATGAGCCCGCGCGGAACGCGCCCGCGAGGTCGACGTCGAGGTCGGTGCCGGCATCCGAGGTGACGCGCATGCGCGCAGCCGTCTGGAGCCGCGCGAGGTCGCGCTCGACCCGCCCGCGCAGGGCGGGGTCGACGCCGAGGCGATCGAGGGCCTCGGGGTCCTCGTTGCCGATCATCAGGACGCGCGCGCCGCCGCCGAGGATCGCGGGCAGCTCGGGTGCGTGGATCAGCCCCTCGACGGTGCAGTCGACGACGAGCCCACAGGCGGCGAGGGCGGCGACGGCCGCGTCCTGGCCCGTCAGCGCGACCGAGGCCCCCGTCGAGCGCAGGGCGACGGGTCCCGGGTTCGGGGGCGTCGGCACGACGATCTCGCAGACGCGCGCGCCGAGGTCCTCGGCGGCGAGGCGCGCCGCGTCGACCAGCACGCGGCGGCTCGTGGACTCCGACAGGACGCCGACGAGCTCGCCCGGCTCGAGGCCGGAGTCGAGCAAGACCTCGCGCAGGCGGGCCAGGGTGCGGTGCTCGGTCATGCGGCCTCCACGTCGAGGAGATGGTCGCGCAGGAGCGCGTTCAGCGCGTCGGGCGCCTCGAACGGCGTCAGGTGCCCGGCGCCCGGGATGACGGCGAGCCGGGCGCCGGGGATGCCGTCACGGAGCGCCTCGGCGTAGGCGGGCGGCGTCTCCTCGTCGAGCTCGCCGACCACCACCAGGGTCGGGGCCGCGATCCGACCGAGCCGGTCGCGGACGTCGTGGGCGGGCAGGGCCGCGATCGATTGGCGCAGCCCGGCGACGGGCACGCGCAGCATCGAGGCGACCGCGGCGGCGACGGCGGCGGCGTCCGGGTCGGGCGCCATCACGCCGCGCAGCACCGGCTCGGCGAAGTCCCCGATGCGGGCCCCCTGGTCGAGCGGCGCGAGCCGCGCGGCGCGCCACGCGTCGGGATCGGTTCCGTCGAGGCCGAAGGCGGGGCTCGTGTCGACGAGCGCGAGCGAGCGCACCGCGCCGGGGTGGCGCAGGGCGACCTCGAGCGCGACCATCCCGCCCATCGACATCCCGACGACGTGCGCGGGCCCGCCGAGCCGCTCGACGAGGCCCGCCGCGGCGTCGGCAGCGGCGGCCAGCGAGAAGTCCGCCACGGCCGGCGAGGCGCCGTAGCCGGGCATGTCCCAGGCCACGCAGCGCCAGCGGTCGGCGAGCGCCTCGAGCTGGGCGTCCCAGCCGGTGCGCGTCATGCCGAGGCCGTGCAGGAACAGCACGGCCGGCCCCTGACCGGCCTCGCGCCACGCGACCGGCGCCTCGTCGACGTCGCGGGGCACGCTAGCCCGCGTCGTCGAAGATCGCATGGCGGCCGAGCCGGTCGAGGCACACCTCGGCCGACCACGGCAGCATCGTGCTGCCGCAGCGCGCGTCGCGGTAGTGCTGCTCGAGGCGCATCTCCTTGAGCAGCGACAGGCCGCCGCAGGTGCGGATCGCCAGCGACGCGACCGCGGGCGCCGTCTCCATCACCGTGTACGTGGCGGCGAGGGCGCGGCGCAGCATCTCCGGCGTCGGGTCGACCTGCGCCTCCTCGACGACGCGGTCGAAGAGGGCGCGGCTGCGCTCGTACATGATCTGCAGCTCGGCCCAGCCCTGCTGCTTCTGCGGCACGTCGCGGCGCGACGTGATGCCGGGCGGCGCCTGCGAGGACAGGTAGTCCTGGACGAAGTCGATCACCGCGCGGGTCAGGCCCATGTAGGCGGGCGTCAGCGTCATGTACACGTAGGGCCAGCGCTCGGCGAGCTGGTTGTAGATGCCGGGCGGCAGCAGCACCGCGGAGTCGGGCGCGAAGGCGTCGTGGAAGAGCAGGGTGCGCGAGACGGTGCCGCGCATGCCGAGCGGGTCCCAGTCGCCGACGATCTCGACGCCCGGGTCGTCGGCGGAGACGGCCAGGAAGAGGACCTCGTCCTCGCTGGTCTCGACGCAGGTGATGTTGTAGTCCGTGGCCGCGCCCGAGAGCGACGCGAAGATCTTGCGCCCGTTGATGCGGTAGCCGCCGTCGACCCGCGTCGCGGTCGTCGCGAAGCCGCGCGTCGCGCCCTGCGCGATGCCCTCGGACAGGGGCTGCGACTGCAGCGCGCCCTCCTCGATGATGCGCCGGTAGAGCTCGACGCGCACCGCCTCGTGGGCGGCCCGGGCCGCGTCGTCCATGTCGAGGTCATCGGCCGCCAGCCCCGTCCAGAGCACGGTCTGCGTGTGCATGTTGAAGGTCAGCGCCGTCATCGGGCAATACGCGCCGATCGCCGCGCCGACGTGCATGTAATCGGCGAACGAGGCCCCCAGGCCGCCGTAGCGGGTCGGGATGCAAAGCCCGTAGAAGCCGGCCTCGCGCAGGTCGTCGAAGTTCTCGAAGGGGAACGAGGCCTCGCGGTCGTAGCGCGGCGCCCGCTCCCGGAAGGCCGGCCCGATCTCGTCGACGATCGCGAGCAGCCGCTCCCGGCGCTCCGGGTCGACCCGCTGGTCCATCTGCACCGCCATCCCGCACCTCCGACGCGCCGGACGCATGAGATCGTACGCGACCCGGCCGGCCTTGACCCGCGGGTTCACAGCCGCAGCCTGTTTGGATACAGTATCCAACAGTGCGGCGCGCGTCCATCCCCGCGACCCGCCTACGATCCCCCTCCGGAGGAGCCGATGGACCCGACGACCCGCGCAGCGCACCCCGCCCGACCCGGAGCTGGCCGATGAGGCGCGCGCGCGTCCTCGTCGACGGCGCGCCCGCCTGGGGCACGGTCGAGGACGGCGAGATCCGCCTCGACGGCGGCGGATCCGTGGGCTGGGAGGACGCCGCCTTCCTCGCCCCCGCCGAGCCCACCAAGATCATCGCGGTGCACCTCACGTACCGCTCGCGGCTCGAGGAGTACAGGGCGAAGACGCCGCCCGAGCCGTCCTACTTCATGAAGCCGCCGACGACCCTCAACGGGCATCGCGGCGAGCTGCGCCGCCCTTCCGGCACCCGCTTCCTCAACTACGAGGGGGAGATCGCCGTCATCGTCGGGCGCGAGATGAAGGGCGTGCGCCCGGAGGACGCCCACGCCTACGTGGCGGGCTTCGCGCCCGCCAACGACGTCGGCCTGCACGACTTCCGCCACGCCGACCGTGGCTCGATGCTGCGCGTCAAGGGCCAGGACGGCTTCCTGCCGCTCGGCCCCGTCATGGTCACCGCCGACGAGTGGACGCCCGATGCCGGCTTCCGCCTCACGACCCGCGTCAACGGCGAGGTCGTGCAGCGCGCCGACCAGGACGACCTGATCTGGGACTACCGCTACCAGCTCGCCGACCTCTGCCGCACGATCACCCTCTCCCCCGGCGACATCGTCCTGACCGGCACGCCGGCGAACTCACGGCCGATGGACGTCGGCGACACGGTCGAGGTGGAGGTCGAGGGGCTGCCTGCGCTCTCGAGCACCGTGGTCGAGTGGGACGTCGACCTGACGGGACCCGGCGACCAGCCGGAGACGTCCGCGAACACCCTCCACGTCGCACTCGCGATCCCGGAGGACGAGGCCGAGCGGCGCGTCGCCGCCGGAGAGGCCGACTGACATGGGCATCCGGCTGCACGACCTCCACCACGTCTGCCTGCGCGTCCTCGACCTCGACGAGGCGACGGCGCGCTGGAGCGTCCAGTTCGGCCTCGAGGTGGTCGCCCGGGAGCCGGGCCGCGCGCTCCTGCGCTGCGACGCCGAGGACTACTGCCTCGAGCTCGTGCCCGACGCCGAGCCGGACCACGACCACTCGGCCTGGGAGCTCGCACGCGACTGCACGCTCGAGGAGGCCGCCGCGCACCTCGAGGCGTGCGGCGTCGCCTTCGACCGCGAGGCCGACGGCTCGCTGCGCCTCGTCGACCCGTCCGGGAGCGGCCTGCAGCTCGTGCCGTACCGCGAGCGCACCGCGATCGAGACCTGGCCGGACATCGGCCGGCGCACGGACCCGCCGTTCGGGATGCACCCGCGCCGGCTCGGCCACGTCAACGTGCTGGCCCCGAACATCGACGAGATGACGGCGTTTTACACCGACGTCCTCGGCATGCACGTCTCCGACCGCCTCGGCGACGCCGGGATCTGGTTCCACATCCACCCCGAGCACCATCAGATGGCGATCGTGGCGATGGCCCCCGCCCACTTCCACCACCTCGCCTTCGACATCGTCGACTGGGGCCAGCTGCGCGTCTTCCTCGACCACCTCGGCCGCCACGGCCGCTGGCTCGGCTGGGGCCCCGTCCGCCACAACCTCGCGCGCAACCTGTGCGCGTACGTGCGCATCCCCGAGGAGAACCTGTTCGTCGAGCTCTACTGCGACATGGAGATCCTGCGCATGCCGCACACGCCCCGCACCTGGCCCGACGACGCCTGGGGCTCCAATACGTGGGGCATCCTGCCCCCGCGCTCGTACTTCCGCTTCGACGACGTCGCCGTGGACTACGAGCGCCACCAGCGCGAGGCGCGCGGCGAGAAGCTGCCGCCCGTGGAGGACGCATGAAGGGCTTCAGCCTCCCCCTCTCCCCCGACGGCACCGCCGGCCTCGTGCCGCCGCCGCCGTGGCACTACGTCGGCGACTTCCTCGTGATCGACTACTGGGCGGACCCCGCCGCCTGCGCGGCGGTCCTGCCGGAGGGCATCGAGCCCTTCGCCGACGACCCGGGCCGCGCCGCGGTCGTCTTCGCGGACTGGCAGTCCTGCACGACGGGCCGCAACGAGCTGGTCGACCCGGCCCGCAGCCAGTACAAGGAGGCCTTCATCGTCGTCACGGGCGTCCTCGACGGCGAGGTCGTCACCACCTGCCCGTACATCTGGGTCGACCGTGACTTCGCGCTCGTGCGCGGCTGGATCCAGGGCTTCCCGAAGAAGCTCGGCTCGGTCTGGATGACGCGCAGCTTCGGCCTCGGCACGACCGCCGACCCGGCGATCGCCCCGGGCTCCACCTTCGGCGGCACGCTCGCCGCCAACGACCGGCGCCTGATCGAGACCACGGTCACCCTCACCGGCGAGAGCACTGACGGCCCCGTCCACAATGGGCCGCCGCTGGTCAACCGCCGCCACTTCCCGCGCCTCGCGCAGGGCCGCCACGACGACCCCGCGGTCCACGAGCTCGTCCGTGCGAGGAGCTTCGACCGCTCGATCTCGACGATCTGGGAGGGCGACGCCACCCTGTCCTTCGGGGACGCCCCGAACGAGGAGCACATCGCGCTGGCGCCCGTCCGGGTCGGCAAGGGCCACCGCTTCACGTTCGCGTACTCCGTCGACGACCTCGAGACCGTCCGCGACTACACGGCCGGGGCATGAGCCGCGTCGACGTCGCGGGCCACTCGGTCTCCACCGAGCACTACATCGGCGGCCGCCGCGTCGGCTCAGCGAGCACCTTCGAGGACCGCTCGCCGATCGACGGCGCCCTGCTCGCCGAGGTCAGCCGCGGCGACGCCGAGACGGCCCGCCTGGCGCTCGACGCCGCCGCGGAGGCCTTTCCCGCCTGGGCCGCGCTCGGCGTCGAGGGCCGCGCCGGATACCTGCACCGCCTCGCCGAGCTGATCGACGCCAACGTCGACATGCTCGCCGAGGTCGAGTGCCTCGACATGGCGATGCTCGAGCGCTCCCTGCGGGCGCGGGTGATCGGCCGCGGTGCGCGCAACTTCCGCGCCTACGCCGACCTCGCCGTCGCGCACACCGACCGCGTCTGGGAGTCGAACGGCACCGTCAACCGCGTGCTGCGCCGTCCGAGCGGCCCGGCCGTCGTCATCACCCCGTGGAACGCTCCCTTCATGCTGTCGACCTGGAAGACGGCGCCGGCCCTGGCCGCGGGCTGCACCGTGGTGCTCAAGCCCGCCGAGTGGTCGCCGCTGTCCTGCTCGCTCCTCTTCGACCTCGTCGAGGAGGCGGGCTTCCCACCGGGCGTCTTCAACCTCGTGCAGGGCATCGGCGAGGAGGTCGGGCCCGCGCTCACCGCCGACCCGCGCGTGCGCCGGCTCAGCTTCACGGGCTCGACGGACACGGCGCGCATCATCGGCCGCGCCGCGGCCGACGGGATCGTCCCGTTCACGGCTGAACTCGGCGGCAAGAACCCGCTCGTCGTCTTCGCCGACGCCGACCTCGACCTCGCCGCCCAGAAGGCCGCCCATCAGTACGACGACGCGGGCCAGGTCTGCCTGTCGGGCACGCGCCTGCTGGTCGAGGAGTCCGTCGCCGACGCCTTCCTCGAGCGCTTCCACGCCCACGTCGACGCGCACATCCTCGGCGACCCGCGCGACGAGGCGACCACCATCAGCCCGCTGATCCACCCCGAGCACCTGGACCGGGTCAGCGGCTTCGTCGAGCGTGCCCGCGCCGCCGGCGACGAGGTCGTGCGCGGCGGGCGCCAGCCGGAGACCGGCGGGCTCTGGTACGAGCCCACGCTGATCTACCCGGCCTCGAACGATTCCGAGATCGTCCAGAACGAGGTCTTCGGCCCGGTGCTGACCTTCCAGACCTTCGCGACGGAGGACGAGGCGATCGCCCTTGCCAACTCGACCCGCTACGGGCTCTCCGGCATCGTCTTCACGGGCTCGGCCGAGCGCGCCGAGCGTGTCGGTCGCGCCATCCGCGC
>JAURLF010000023.1 GCA_030831375.1 Gaiellales bacterium
ATCAGGGCGCGCGTGATGCCGAGCAGCCGCATCACCTCGCCCATCATCGGCACGAGCTCGGGCCGGCTGACGCCGATGATCTGGAACGGCGTCTGGACGGGGTTCGCGAGGGGGCCGAGCAGGTTCATGATCGTCGGCACGCCGAGCTCGCGGCGGACCGGCCCCGCGTGGCGCATCGCCGGATGGTGCGACGGCGCGAACAGGAAGCCGAAGCCGAGCTCGTCGATCATCCCCGCGACGGCCGCGTGCGGCAGCTCGACGGGGATGCCGAGCGCCTCGAGGACGTCCGCGCTGCCCGACTTCGACGAGATCGCGCGGTTTCCGTGCTTGGCGACGCCGGCGCCGGCCGCCGCGGCGACGAGCGCCGCGGCGGTCGAGATGTTGACGGAGCCCGTGTGGTCGCCGCCGGTGCCCGCCGTGTCGACGAGGTCCGCCCGCACGGGCTGCACGACGACGGCGTGGGCGCGCATCGTGCGCGCACAGCCTGCGATCTCCGCGGGCGTCTCGCCCTTCGCGCGCAGCGCGACGAGGAGGCCGGCGGTCTGCGCGGCCGTCGCCTCGCCGCGCATGACGACGTCGAGGGCGGCGCTCGCCTGGTCGCCGCTCAGGTCGCCCCCGGCGAGCGCCGTGACGAGGGCGGTGTGCAGCGCGTCCGCGGTCATGCGGGCCCTCCGAGCGCGAGGAAGGCCGCGAGGATGCGCGGCCCGTCGGGCGTGAGCACGCTCTCCGGGTGGAACTGGACGCCGTGCGTCGGGGCGTCGCGGTGTCGCACCGCCATCACGGTGCCGTCGTCGGTGCGCGCGGTCACGACGAGAGCATCGGGGATCGGCTCGTGCGCCGCCAGCGAGTGGTAGCGGCCCGCGCTGAAGCGGGGCGCGAGATCGTCGAGCAGCGGGTCGGGCGCGACCCGCTCGACATCGCCCGCCTTGCCGTGCACGAGCTCGCCCGCGGCGCCCACGACGCCGCCGTGGAGCTGCACGAGCAGCTGGTGGCCGAGGCAGACCCCGAGAATCGGGATCTCGCCGTGGAAGCGCTCGACCAGGGCGCCGGAGACGCCCGTCTCGTCGGGCGTGCCGGGGCCGGGGGAGATGACGAGGTGCGTCGGCGCGTACGCGACGGCCGCGGCCACGTCGATCGCGTCATTGCGGTGCACCGCGACCTCCGCGGCGCCCGCCTCGGCGAAGCCGTGCGCGAGGTTGTAGGTGAACGAGTCGAAGTTGTCGATCAGGAGCACGCGGGTCATCGTCCGTAGCCTCCCGCATCGGCGAGGTCGACGGCGCGCTGGAGCGCCGCGATCTTGCGCAGGCACTCGCGGTGCTCCTCCTCCGGGTCGGAGTCGGCGACGATCCCGGCCCCCGCCTGCAGCGTGGCGACGCCGTCTTTGAGCTGGATGGTGCGCAGCGCGATGCAGGTGTCGAGCGTGCCGTCGGTGGCGAGGTAGCCGACGGCGCCCGCGTAGGGCCCTCGGCGGTGCGGCTCGAGCGCGCTGATGATCTGCATCGCGCGCACCTTCGGGGCGCCTGACACCGTGCCGGCCGGGAAGGTGGCGGCGAGCAGCGAGAAGGCGTCGTGGTCGTCGGCGAGCCGACCCTCGACGCGCGAGACGATGTGCATGACGTGGCTGTAGCGCTCGACCTCGAGCAGCCGCGTGGGCCGCACGGTGCCCGGATCGCAGACGCGCGAGAGGTCGTTGCGGGCCAGGTCGACGAGCATCATGTGCTCGGCCCGCTCCTTCGGGTCGGCGAGGAGGTCCGTGGCGAGCGCGTCGTCGGCCTCCGCGTCTTCGCCGCGCGGCCGGGTGCCGGCGATCGGGCGCAGCTCCGCGATCCGCTCGCGCGACAGCGCCACGTGCGTCTCGGGGGACGCGCCGATCAGGGCGCGGTCACCGAGGTCGACGAGGAACAGGTACGGCGACGGGTTGACCGCGCGCAGCGCGCGGTAGATCGCGACGGGGCTGCGCGGCGTACGGCGGCGGTGGCGCTGCGACAGCACGACCTGGAAGACGTCGCCCTTGGCGATGTGGTCCTTGCCGATCAGGACGCGCTCCACGTACTCGTCCATGTCGAGGTCCGCGACGGCCTCGCCGCCGGCGACCAGCGGCGGCACGGGCTGCGCGCCCTCGGGCAGCGGGCCCATCAGGCGTTCGATGATCGTGTCTGCGAGCGCGTCCTGGCCGGGCTGCGCGATCACCTGCACGCTGGCGCGCACGTGGTCGAAGGCGACCACCACGGGCGCGATCAGGAAGCTCGCGGGCTGCACGAGGTCGCCGTCCTGCGGCGCGGGCAGGGGGACGGTCGGCTCGAAGACGGGGATCGCGTCGTAGCCGAGCATGCCGACGGCGCCGCCGGCGAACGGCGGCAGGCCGTCGAGATCGAGCGCCGCGTGGGCGTCGAGCCGCGCGCGCAGCGGCGCGAACGGGTCGTCGCCCGCCAGGTCGAGGTCGAGCCGCTCACAGCCGGCCGACAGGAACGAGTAGCGCCCGACCTGCTGGCCGCCCTCGACGCTCTCGAGCAGGAACCCGGGGCCGAGGTCGCGCACGCGCAGGTACGCGCCGACCGGCGTCAGCAGGTCGGCCGGCAGCTCGCGAACCGTCGGCCGCAGCCGGGGCTCGCCCTTCGGTCTCGGTGTCGTGGGGTTCATGTCGGTGTTCGGGGTCCTCGGTCGGGCAACAAAAAGGGCCCCCCATCTGGGGAGCCCGGGCGGTTCGGATCGGCGGTGCGCGTCAGCGCACGGGATCCCGCCCGGGCATGAGCCACCACCACGCGCCGTTCGGGGTCGTCCGCATGGGCGTCAGGGTGCCAAGTCGCGGGGCGCCTGTCAACAGGGAGCCGGCATGTTGGTAGCCTCCCGCCATGCCTCGCACCGTCCTCGCCAGCGCCGCCCGCACGCCCTTCTGCCGCCTCGGAGGGGACCTCTCCGGGGCGAGCGCCGTCGACCTCGGCGCCGCCGCCGCCTCCGCCGCCCTCGAGCGGGCGGGCGTCGCGCCGAGCGATGTGGATTACTCCTTCATCGGCACGGTCGTGCAGGCCGGGCAGATGCACGCGCCGGCCCGCCAGGTCACGACGCGCGTCGGCATCCCCGTCGAGCGCGGCTCGGAGACGGTCAACAAGGTCTGCGCGTCGGGCCTTCGCGCGATCGCGCTCGCCGACTACATGATCCGCCTCGGCGAGGCCGAGATGGTGCTGGCCGGCGGGATGGAGTCGATGACGTCGGCGCCGTTCCTCGCCCTCGGCGCCCGCCAGGGCTATCGCTTCGGCGATGTGCAGCTCGCCGACGCGAACCTCCACGACGGCCTGCGCGACCCGTGGACGGGGCGCGTCATGTACGACCAGGCCAACGAGGTCGCCGGCGAGCTCGGCATCACGCGCGAGGAGCTCGACGCGTGGGCGCTGCGCTCGCACGAGCGCGCCGTGGCCGCGCAGCGCGCCGGCCACTTCGGCCCCGAGCACGTGCCCGTCGTGATCCGGGAGCGCAAAGCCGAGCGCGTCGTCGAGCAGGATCAGGGGCCGCGCGAGGACTCGACGCTCGAGGCGCTCGGCAAGCTGCCCGCCCTGATCGAGGGCGGTACGCACACGGCCGGCAACAGCCCGGGCGTCACCGACGGCGCGGCGATGGTCGTCTGCGTGTCCGAGGACGTCGCCGCCGCGCGCGGCCTGGCCCCGCTCGCCGTCGTGCGCGCGAGCGCCGTCGCCGCCGACGAGACGCGGCGGCTCGCCTGCGCGCCCGCGATCGCCGCGGAGCGGGCGCTCGAGCGGGCCGGCCTCGCCGTCTCGGACGTGGACATCCTCGAGGTCAACGAGGCCTTCTCGTCGGTCGCGCTGAACACGATCAAGATGCTCGGAATCGACCCGGACCGCGTGAACCCGCAGGGCGGCGCCGTCGCGCTCGGCCACCCCGTCGGCGCCTCCGGCGCGCGGCTCGCGGGCACCCTCGTGCACCAGCTGCGCCGCCAGGGCGGCGGCATCGGCGTCGCCACGATCTGCTCGGGCGGCGGCCAGGGCGACGCGATGGTGCTCGAGGTGCTGCCGGCCTGACCTCGGCCGGGGCGCCGTGTGGGACGATAGTTCCCCTGTGAGCAGCCCCAACGACGACATCGTCGTCCGCCTCGACCGGATCTACACGCGCGGCGGCGACCTCGGTGACACCAGCCTCGGCGACGGCCACCGCGTGGCCAAGCACAATGCCCGCGTCGGCGCGTACGGCTCCGTCGACGAGCTCAACGCGGGGCTGGGCGTGGCGCGCCTGCACGCAGGCGGAACTCCAGCCGACCCGATGCTCGAGCGCATCCAGAACGACCTCTTCGACCTCGGCGCCGACCTCTGTGTGCCGCCGCCGCCCGAGGACGACGAGCGGCACCGCTCGCGCCTCCGGGTCAGCCCCGGGCAGGTCGCGTGGCTCGAGGCGCGCATCGACGAGGTCAACGGGTCGCTGCCGCCCCTGACCTCGTTCGTCGTGCCCGGCGGCACGCCGCTGTCGGCGCACCTGCACGTCGCGCGCACCGTCTGCCGCCGCGCCGAGCGCGATGTCTGCGCGCTCGCCGCCCAGGAGCCCGTCACGCCCGAGGTGATCGCGTACCTCAACCGCCTGTCTGACCTGCTCTTCGTCCTCGCCCGCGCCGCCAACGGCGAGGGCGGCGAGGCGACCTGGGTGCCGGGCGCCGGGCGCGCCTAGCCGGCGGGTGCCGGCGCGAACGTCTCCGCGACCTCGTCGCAGGCCGCCGGGATCTCCGCTGCGCCCGCGTCATCCCACTGGCAGCGCACGAAGTACTGCGTCCTGCCCTCGAAGGCGTAGTACACGCGGGTGGTGAGGCCGCGCCTGGGGGCCTCGAACTCGAAGATCGCGGCCGGCAGGTCGCCGAGGGTGCCGTCGGAGCGCTTCGGCACCTTCGCGTTGATTGCGCGGGCCAGGGAGCGCGCGGCGCGTTCGACGGCGACGGCGAGCTTCGCGGGCTTGATCTTCGCGGTGTCCTTGCCGACGTCGTACGTGGCGGCCACGACGACATTGGTCTCGTCGGTGCCGAGCGCGACGCGGTAGACGGGGTCCTGCCCCTTGACCTCGCGGCCCGTGTCCGCGAACACCTTCTGCAAGCCGGGCGGATAGGAGAACGTGAAGGGCGCGCCCTTCTCGTCGAAGCGATCCGCGTCCGATCCGCCGCAGGCGGCGAGGACGAGGGTCGACAGGAGGGCGAGCGGGATCAGGGCGCGCAGCCGCACGCCCGCATGGTACTGCCCGCCCTCGTCGTCGCGGTCGCGTCTACACTCCTTGGCCATGGATCGTCGCATGCGCGTCGTCATCGCCAAGCCCGGCCTGGACGGGCACGACCGGGGGGCCAAGGTGATCGCGCGCGCCCTGCGCGACGCGGGGATGGAGGTCATCTACACGGGCCTCCACCAGACCCCCGAGCAGATCGTCGAGACGGTCCTCGAGGAGGACGCGGACGCGCTCGGCGTGTCGGTGCTGTCCGGCGCGCACATGACGCTCGTGCCCCGCATCCTCGAGCTGATGGCGGAGAAGGGCGTAGGCGACGTCTGCGTGGTGGTCGGCGGTACGATCCCGGCCGACGACGCGGACGCCCTGCGCGGGCTGGGCGTCGCCGAGGTGTTCACGCCGGGCTCGCCGACGGGCGACATCGTGGAGTTCCTGAGCGCGCGGGCGACCGCGTAGCGCGGGGGAAGGGGGCAGGCATGGCGATCGAGGTGCGCCGTGAGGACCGCGTGGCGGTGCTCACCATCAACCGTCCGGAGGCGCTCAACGCGCTCTCGTCTGCGCTGCTCGAGGAGCTGCGCTCCGAGCTGACGGCGATCGCGGGTGATGCGTCGATCGGGTGCCTTGTGATCACGGGCGCCGGCGAGAAGGCCTTCATCGCGGGCGCCGACATCGCGGAGATGGCGACGAAGACGCCGCTCGAGGCGCGCGCCTACGCCGAGCTCGGCCAGGAGTGCGCGAACCTGCTCGAGACGATGCGGGCCCCGACGATCGCCGCCGTCAACGGCTACGCGCTCGGCGGCGGCTCGGAGATCGCGCTGGCGTGCGACATCCGCCTGTGCTCCGAGAACGCCGTCTTCGGGCAGCCCGAGGTCGACCTCGGGATCATGCCCGGCTGGGGCGCAACGCAGCGGCTCGCCCGCACGACGTCGCTCGGCTTCGCCAAGGAGCTGATCTTCACGGGGCGCCGTGTGAAGGCCGACGAGGCGCTCGCCCGCGGCATCGCCCAGCACGTGCTGCCGCTCGACGAGCTGATGCCGAAGGCGCTCGAGATGGCACACGCCATCAGCGCGAAGAGCCCCGTGGCGATCGCGTACGCGAAGGAGGCCACGAACCGCGCGCTGGCGGGCGACCTCGCGACGAACTACATGGTTGAGGCCGACCTCTTCTCGATCCTGTTCTCGACCGAGGACGCGAAGGAGGGCCTGAGGGCCTTCACCGAGAAGCGGCCGCCGACCTTCCACGGCCGCTGATGGCCGTCCGGGATGCCGCGTCCGCCGCGGCGTCCGAGCCGGCGCCCGGCGGCGGCCCGGCGCTGCCGGACGGGCGCATGATGGCCCGGCTGATCCTGCTCGCGGCGGTGCTCGGCGTGGTCGCGTCGCTCGGCGCCGCCGTCTTCCTCGCGGTCTCGTCGGCGGGCACCGACCTCGTCTACGACGCGCTCCCCGCGGCGCTCGGCATGGACGCGGCGCCCGGCTGGTGGGCGGCCCTGATGCTCGTCGTCGGGGCCCTCGTGATCCTCGCGGCGCGGCGGATGCCCGGCGCGACGGGCGCGGGCCCCCTGGGCGGCTTCCACTTCGACACGCCGGTTCGCGAGGCGCCGTCGGTGATCGTCGCCGCCCTCGGCACACTGATCTTCGGCTTCGCGCTCGGCCCCGAGGCGCCCCTGATCGTGCTCGGCACGATGATCGCGGGGATCGCCCTGCGCGGTGGCTCGGATGACGCGCGCCGCGCGGCGATGGCGCTCGGCGGGCTCGCCGCGATCGGCGCCGTCTTCGGCAACCCGTTCGTGACGGCGTTCATCGTGCTCGAGTTCGCGGCCTTCGGCGCGCTGCCGGTGATGATGCTGGTGCCGGCGCTCATCGCGCTCGGCACGGGGTATCTCGTCCAGGTCGGCATCTGGGGCCTGCCCGGCCTCGGCACGCACTCGCTGACGGTGCCGGGCCTCGCCCCGTACACCTCGATCGGTGTCGGCGACCTCGCCCTCGGCGTCGTCGTCGCGGTCCTCGCGAGCGCCGCGGCGCTCGCGGCGCGCCTCCTCGGCGAGCGCCTCGACGCGGTCGCCTCCCGACGCGCCATCGTCGGGGTCGCCATCGCGACGGCCGCCACCGCCGCCGTCGCGCTCCTCGCCGACTACGCCTTCGGCGTCCCGCTCGACCTCGTCCTGTTCAGCGGCCAGAGCGGGATGGGGGCGATCATCGCCGAGACGTCGCTGAGCGTCGTGCTCGTCGTCGTGATCGCCAAGGCGGTCGTGTACGGCGTCGCGCTCGGCGGCGGCATGCGCGGCGGACCGATCTTCCCCGCCACGTATCTCGGCGTGGCCGTCGGCGTACTCGTAGCGCTCGCGCTTCCCGCCGGCGACGCGACGCCGCTCGCCGCCGTCGGGATCGCCGCGGCCGCGGCGGCGATGACGAAGCTTCCGGCCACCTCCGGCCTGCTCGCCATGCTGCTGATCTCCGGGACGGGCGCGGCGATCGCGCCGTTCGCGATCATCGGCGCCGTCATCGGCCTCGTGCTGCGGCTGGCGCTCGACCGCCGCCAGGGCGCCGATCCCGCCGCCGCCTGAGCCCGGCTCGCGGGCGGGCGGCACTGCCGCGGCGCGGGGACGGGGAGGGTCCGCACCCCCGGCCGGAGCCGGAGGTGCGGGTCGATCCGCTACTCGCGCTCGGCGCCGGCGACGAACCGCTCGTCCTCGGGGGACACGGTCCGGGTCAGCTTCCACGCGACGACGGCGATCAGGGCACCGACGAGCGGCGCGGCGATGAACAGCCAGACCTGCTCGAGCGCGGTGCCACCCTCGAACAGCGCCGGCCCGATCGAGCGGGCCGGGTTGACGGAGGTGCCGGTCAGCGGGATGCCGACGAGGTGCACGGTGGTCAGGGCGAGGCCGATCGCGATGCCGGCGAAGCCGGGGGCCGCGACGCGCTCGGTGACGAGCAGGATGACGAGCACGAAGGCGGCGGTCAGGACGGCCTCCAGCACGAACGCGCCGGCGAGGTCGATCGCGCCGTTGTCGTACGAGTTGGTGCCGAGGCCGCCGGTGTAGTCCGTCACGCCGAACGACGAGACGAACAGCTTGAGCAGGCCGCCCGCGGCGATCGCGCCGACGAGCTGCGCGATCCAGTAGGCGATGCCCTCGCCGACCGGCATGCGCCGACCGACGACCATCGCGAGCGTGACCGCCGGGTTGACGTGCGCGCCGGAGATCGGGCCGAAGGCGTAGGCGATGCCGAGCAGCACGAGGCCGAAGGCGAGGGCGACGCCGACGACGCCGTTGCCGGGGCCGGCCTTGTCCGCGCCGATCATCGCCGAGATCCCGAAGACCGCGGCGCCGACGGCGAGGAAGACGAGCATGAAGGTGCCGACCGCCTCGGCGATCAGCTTGCGTGGCTGCATGGTGTCCATGGCGCGGGCCTACGCCGGCCGGCAGGCCATTCCTGCCCCTTGGAGGCGGACCGATACAGATGCGTCAGACGGCGAGCGAGACGGTGCGGGCGTGGATGTCCGCCGTCGTCGCGATCGGCTCGCCGTAGCCGCCCGACAGGGTCACGACGAGCGGGATGCCGCGCTCCCGTGTCCAGCCGATCGCGCGGCGGTCGCGCTCCTCGAGGCCGGTCTCCGTCAGGGCCAGGCGCCCGAGCCGGTCGCCCTCCCACGGATCGGCGCCGGCGAGCAGGTACGCGAGGTCGAACGGGCCGAGCGCGTCGAGGCGGCGCAGCACGTCGTCGAGGATCGCGAGGTAGCCCGCGTCGCCGGTGCGGTCGGGCACATCCACGTCGATGTCGCCCGGCACCCGCTCGAACGGGTAGTTGCGCTCCCCGTGCACCGACACGACGGCCACGGCGGGGTCCGGTCCGAGCAGGTCCGCATTGCCGTCGCCCTGGTGGACGTCGAGGTCGAGCACGAGCACGCGTCCCGAGAAGCCCCCGGCGCGGGCCCGGTCGAGGGCGACGGCGACGTCGTTGACGAGGCAGTAGCCGCGGCCGACGGCGCGGGCCGCGTGGTGCGTACCGCCCCCGAGCGCCGCCGCGGTGCCGTCGCGCAGCGCCGCCTCCGTCGCCGCCACCGTCGAGCCGGTGGCGTGCAGCGTGCGCTCGGCGAGCTCGGGCGACCAGGGCAGGCCGAGCGCCGCCTCCTCGCGGCGCGTCAGGAGGCCGTGGCGGATGCGCCGCACCCACTCGGCGTCGTGCACGCGGGCCGCGTCCTCCCAGCTGATCGGCGCGGCCTCCGCCACCTCGACGCCGGGGAGCCGCTCGACGCGCTCGCGCACGAGCCGGTACTTCTCCTGCGGGAAGCGGTTCGTCGCCGGCAGCGGGAACGTCCAGCGATCGTGCGTGAAGGCCAGCACGGAGGGGTCGCCGGTGCGCGGCGCGCCGCGGGCCTCAGAGCAGGATGCGCTCGAGCAGGTCGGGCGAGCAGCCCTGCTCGATCAGCCGGACGGCCTCATGCAGGTCGGCGTCCGAGGCGGCGATCTTCTCCGCGCGCTCGGCGTCGAGGCCCGCGCGCTCGAGCGTCTCACGGCGCCACTCGACGACCGCGTCGGAGATGCCGGAGGAGGGAGCCTGCTGTTCGGAGGTCGGTGCCATGGGCGTACATTACCCCAATCGCCCGCGGGCGCCGTGCGGCTCAACGCGGATCCGCCATTCGCGGGTAGCCTGCCTCCGTGGACGAGGCCGTGATCGAGGATGTCGCCGCCCGCGTGGAGGCCGTCGCAGGCGTCCGCCCGCAGGGTGTGGTGCCCGTGGAGCAGCCGCGGCTGGGGGTCGTCTTCGTGTGCGCGGTGCCGCAGGGCGACGTGCTCGGCTGGCTCGTCATGGACGGCGCGGGTGCGCCCGTGACCGCGCGCCCGACCGTGCGGCAGGTCGTCGAGCTGGCAGCGATCTGCGAGGCCGCGGAGGAGGCCGCCGCGGCGCTGTCGGTCGACGAGGCGCTGCCGGCGCTGGCCCGCGCCTGGGAGCTCGCCCGCGACCTCGGCGAGGCCGAGGCGGAGCTGGCGGCGCACGCGGCCTACCAGGCCGTCGAGGCGCTGCAGCCGCTCGTGCAGGGGCTGCGGGTCGCCGACCCGGCGCACCTCGATCGGCTCGCGCAGGCCGCAGCGCTCGTGGGTGATCGCTTCGACCTGCTCAAGGAGGCGGCGGGCCAGGTGTCCGCGCGCCTGACCGGGCAGGGCGCCGACCCGCGGGAGGAGCTGGCCACCGAGCTGTGGGGCGCGATCCGCCTGCTGTCGCGGGACGGGCCGCCGGATCGCTTCCGCGAGTCCGTGGAGCTTGCGATGGGGCCGGCGCAGGCGTTCGCCGACGACGTGCTGGCCCGGTACCTTGTGCCGCTGGACGGCGACGACGAGAGGGAGGGGACGGCATGAGCCGAGGCATCGAGGGGCGCGTGGTCGCGATCACGGGCGGGGGCAGCGGCATGGGCCGCGCCATGGCCATCGATCTCGCCTCGCGCGGCGCAAGGGTCGCGATCTGCGGGCGGCGGCCTGAGCCGCTCGAGGAGACGGTCGCGCTCGTCGAGGACGCCGGCGGGGAGTGCGCGCACTTCATCTGCGACGTGCGCGACCCCGAGCAGATCGATGCCTTCATGGATGGCGCGGCGGCCCGCTTCGGCGCGCCCGACTCGCTCGTCAACAACGCGGCGGGCAACTTCATCGCCAACGCGATCGACATGTCGCCGGGCGGCTGGCGCGTCGTGATCGACATCGTCCTCAACGGCACCTTCTACTGCTCGCGCGCGTTCGCGCTGCGCTTCCCCGAGGCGGTGCGCGACACGGGCTCGATCCTGAACGTGATCGCCACCTACGCGTGGACGGGCAACCCGGGCACGGCGCACTCCGCCGCCGCCAAGGCCGGCGTCTGGAACCTGACCAAGAGCCTCGCCGTCGAGTGGGCCCCGATGGGCCTGCGCGTCAACTGCATCGCGCCGGGCCCGACGGAGACGGAGGCCGCCTCCGCGAACCTGTTCCCGACGGACGACATCCGCGACCGCATGACGGCGGAGATCCCGCTGGCGCGCTTCGCGACGCTCGAGGACATCACGGACGCGGCGCGGTTCCTGCTCTCCGACGAGGCCTCCTACGTGACGGGCGAGACGCTCACCCTCGACGGCGGAGAGTCGCTGCCGACGGGCATGTTCCGCTTCTCGCCGATCACGCCGAAGGGCTAGCGCCTCCGGGCGCCGCGGCGCCGTCGAGCAGGGTGGAGGGGACCAGCCGCGAGCCGTCGAGCGGCGTGATGCGGCCGGCCTCCGCTCCGAGGTCCGCTGCGGTCCCGTGGTCCTGCGCGAGGCGGGCTCCGCGGCCCTCTACGGGCTGATCGCGGTGCTCGCCGTGCTCCCGAGCCTCGTCGCGCTGGTGGCGATCGCCGTGCCGTCCCTGCGCGGGCTCGACCGGGCGCCCGACCGCGCCTAGGCGCAGCCCGTCGCGATCCCCAGCGCGCGGCAGGCCTCGCGCATCCGCCGGGGCGTCAGCGTGCAGATGCGCTCCTCGAAGCGGTCGTGGGGGATCAGCGCGATGTTGTCGTGCGAGAGGACGCAGGCCCGCGGCATCCCGTCGGACTCGTCGAGCGCGACCTCGGTGGCGATGCCGCGGACGCGGGAGGTGGCCGGCACGCAGATCACGCGCCGCACGTGGGGGATCGTGGTGTCGCGCATCAGCACGAGGTACGGCCGTCGCTTGGCGCCTTCCGGCGTCGCCCACCAGACCTCGCCGCGGCTCACCATCCGTCGAGCTCCCGTTGGGCGCGATCGGAGATGCGGCCGAACTCCTCCTCGGCGTCGCCGACCGGCGCCCGCGCGTACCCCGCGTCGATCGCGGCGTCGATCCGGGCCGTCTCGTCGGCGCGCAGCCACAGGTCGATGGCCGCCTGGACCAGGTCGGTGCGCGTGCGGACCGATCCGTCGGAGCCGCCGTCGGCGAGGTGCTCGTCCATCGCCGCGATCATCGCCTCGGGCAGGCGCACGCTGATGGGGCGGGATGCCATCAGCGGCGCTCGGGATCTGTCATACGGATCGTCATACGCACAGCCTACCGCCGGCAGCGCGCGCCGGGCGCCCGCGGCGTCACGCGGGCAGCGAGTAGCCGCCGTCGATGATCAGCGTCTGCCCGACGACCATCGCCGACTCGGGCCCGGCCAGCCAAGCCACGGCGTTGGCCATGTCCTGCGGCTCCACGATCCGCCCCGCGGGGGTCTTGTCGCCCATCGCGAGCATCTCGTCCTTGTTCGGGAAGTGCTCCAGGGCGTCCGTCGCCACGACGCCGCCGGAGACCGCGTTGACGCGAATCCCCTTCGGCGCCAGCTCGACGGCCAGGTAGCGCACGCACGCCTCGAGGGCGGCCTTCGAGACGCCGACGAGGGTGTAGTTGTCGAGCACGCGGAAGGAGCCGAGCGACGAGATCGCCACGATCCCGCCGCCGCCGCGCTCCTCGATCAGCGGCGCGGCGCGCTGGGACAGCAGGAGCAGCGCGCGCGCGTTCGTGTCGAGCGTCCAGTCCCAGTGCTTCTCCGTCAGCTCCATCACGGGGCGGATCACGCCCGACGCGGCGTTCGAGACGAGCAGGTCGAGGCCGCCGAGCGCGGCCGCCGCCTCGTCGACGAGCGCGTGGCAGCGCTCCGTGTCGTCGATGCGGCCCTTGATCGCGTGGCCCGTGCCGCCGCGGTCGCGGATCAGCTGCAGGGTCTCCTCGGCCGCGTCCGCGTTGCGCAGGTACGAGAAGGCCACGGTCGCGCCGCGGTCGACGAGGTCGAGGGTGATCGCGCGACCGATCCCGCGCGAGCCGCCGGTCACGAGCGCGAGGCGCCCCTCGAGCGAGCCGCTCACTGCGGCGTGCTCGGGTCGCCCCAGTCGCCCTTGGAGGTCGTGTGCCCGAGCCCGTCGAGGAGGGCCAGGCGCTCGTCTGCGTAGAGGCGCACCGGATGGTCCTCGGGCAGGTCCCCGACGAGGTTCTCGACGCGGGTGCGGATCTGGTACGCGAAGTGGGGCGTGGCCGGGCCGATCAGGCGGTCGACGTCGCGTGCGGTGGGCTCCATGCTTGGGATTCTCCCATACGATGCGCCCGCATGACGGCCGACCTCGCTCCGACCCTGCTCGACCAGGTCGTCCCCACCTGGAGCGACCGCATCGTCCTGGGCCGTGACGTCGCGGCCTCGCCGGAGCGCACGATGGAGGCGGTGCGGGCCACGACCCTCGACGAGGCGCGCCTCGCGAGCCTCCTGGTCGCCGTGCGCACGCGCGGGC
The DNA here is from genome assembly GCA_030831375.1 of Gaiellales bacterium. Lineage (GTDB taxonomy): Bacteria > Actinomycetota > Thermoleophilia > Gaiellales > F1-60-MAGs149 > F1-60-MAGs149. The sequence goes on from JAURLF010000023.1 coordinate 13,438, forward strand.
GCAGCCTCGGCAGCGACCTGCCGTTCGTGCAGACGGGCGACTTCGAGCCCGGCTTCGTGCGGCTCGGGGAGGCACCCGACGAGGTCTGCCTCGGCTTCATCGGCCGGCCCTGGCCGGGCGGCGCGCCCGAGCGCGCCGTGGCCGACGCCGCGGCGTTCCGCGCGCACGAGGCGCTCGACTGCGTCAAGGTCGCCGTCAGCGTCCGCTGCGGCGCGGCCGCCTACGGCACGCTGCTCGTGACGGAGACCCGCATCGTCGTCGGTCCCCTGGCCGAGCGCCCCTTCGGGCTCTACTGGCGCCTCGTCAAGCCCGCCTCGAACCTCGTGCGCCGGTCGCTGCTCGCGGCGATCGCGCGCCGCGCCGAGGCGGGGACCCTGTCGTGACCGTCGACGAGGCCCTCGCGGGCTTCGAGACCGACTGGGTCGACCGGCAGCCGGTCACACCGCAGGCCGCCTACGCGCGCACCCTGCGCCTGATCCGCCTCTACCTGCGCGATCACCCGCCGGCCCTCGACGCCGACGCGTCCGCCCTCGACGCGGACAGCCTGCGCGGCTTCGTGCGCTGGCATCTCGCACACCGCCTCGCTGACACGCCGGCGGGCACCCGCAAGGTGGCGGTCCACGTGGCGCGCCTCGCCGAGCACCTCGGCGTCGACGTCGGCCGGGACGAGCTGCGCGGGCTCGCCCCGGATGGGCCCGAGGCGGCGTGATGCTGCTCGCGATCGACTTCGACGGCACGCTCTGCGAGCAGGACACCGTCGACTGGTTCTCCGCGCACTACGCGCCGGAGGTCTTCGCCGACGCCGACCGACGCCTCGCGGCGGGCGAGATCGACCTCGACACCTGCCTGCAGCTGCAGGTCGCGCCGATCCGCGTGCCGGAGTCGGAGCTCGTCGCCTTCCTCGTCGAGACGGTGCGGATCCGGCCCGGGGCGGACGAGCTCGTCGCATTCTGCTCGGAGCGCGGCGTCGAGCCGGTGCTGGTCTCGAGCGGCTTCGAGAACCTGATGCGGCCGATCCTCGCCGCCAACGGGCTCGACCTGCCGATCAGCGCCCATGCCGTGGACTGCGGCCCAGAGGGCATGCGGGTGCGCTTCCGGGGGCGCGCTCACTGCGACCTCTGCGGCACGGCCTGCAAGCGCGCCGAGGTGCGCGCGCTCGCGGCGGGCCGCCCGATCGCGTACGTCGGCGACGGGATCTCCGACCTCTGTGCCGCGGAGGACGCCGACCTGCGCTTCGCGCGGCACACGCTCGCGCGCCATCTGACGGCCGAGGGCCACGCCTTCATCCCCTTCGAGGACATGCACGACGTGCGCCGCGGCCTCGCCGCCGCTCTCGACGGCGCGGCCTGACCCCTCGGGTACGCTGCCCGGGTGCTGCCCGCGGCGATCGCCCTCGGCGCCTCCCTGATCTGGGGCGTCGCCGACTTCCAGGGCGCGGTGCGGGCACGCCACGTCGGGCCGCTGGTCGTCGCGACCTTCGCGCAGACCGCTGGCACCGTGCTGCTGCTCATCGCGCTCGTCGCCGTGCGCGACCCGTTCCCGGGCTGGCAGATCTGGATCCCGGGCGCCGTCGCCGGGGTCGCGGGCTCGGTCGGCCACGTCGTCTTCTACGCCGCGCTGTCGCGCGGCCCGATGGGCGTGATCGCGCCGATCCTCGCGATGTCGGCCGCCGGGCCGGTCCTGTTCGCGATCTTCTGGTCGGGCGAGCGGCCCGCACCCCTCCAGGTCCTCGGCCTCGTGCTGTGCGTGCTCGGCGTCGTGCTCGTCAGCCGCCACGCCGGCGAGGGCGACGTCCGCCACGGGCGCTACGGCGCGGTGCCGCTGGCCCTGCTCGCGATCGCGATCGCGACGGTCATGTACGTCACCCTCGACATGGCCTCCGAGCAGTCGGGGCTGTGGGGCGTGAGCGCGCAGCGCTCGATCTCCCTGCCGATCCTGCTCGTCCTGCTCGCGGTGCTGGTCTACGCCCGCGGCCGCGGGTCAGGGCGCCCGCCGGCGGGCTCGTTCCGGGCGATCGCCCCGATCGGCCTGATGGACACCGCAGCGCTCCTGATGTTCGCGATCGCCGCCTCGATGGGCGAGCTGGCCCTCACGGTGGTCCTGGCCAGCCTCTACCCGGTCGTGACCGTGCTGCTCGCGCGCTTCCGCCTCGGCGAGCACCTCGCCCTCGTGCAGCGCGTCGGCGCCGTGATCGCCTTCGCCGGCGTCGTGGCGATCGTCGTGGGGTAGGCCCCGGACCGCTAGGGTGGGCGGCGTGCTGCGCCTGATCGGCAACCTCCTCTGGCTCCTCGTCGCCGGCTGGGCCATGTGCCTGTCGCACCTCGTCGCCGGGGCGCTCCTGTGCCTCACGATCATCCGCATCCCGTTCGGGATCCAGTCGTTCACGCTCGCCGGGCTCGCGCTCGCCCCCCTGGCGCGCGAGATCGTCCCCGCCGACGACCCGCGGCGGTTCGCCTGATGGTTGCCGAGACGCCGGAGGCCGTCCTCGCCGACCTCGACGCCCTCGTCGGCCTCGTGCCCGTCAAGGCGGCCGTCCACCGGCTCGCGGACGTCCACCGCCTCAACGCGCACCGGCGCGCCGCCGGCGAGCCCGTCCTCGAGCAGCCGCTCGACCTCGTCTTCGCCGGCGACCCCGGCACCGCGGAGGACGAGGTGGCGCGGATCGTCGCGCGCCTCTATGCCGCGCTCGGGCTGCTGCCCGAGGCGAAGGTCGCCGAGGTCGGCCGCGAGCACCTCGTCGGCTCCGACGAGGCCCAGACCCGCCTGCGGGTCGAGGCCGCCGTCGCGGCCGCGGCGGGCGGCGTCCTGTTCGTCGATGACGCGCACGTGCTCGTGGCGGGCGGGCCGGGCGACCAGGGCGACGTCGCCGTCACCGCGCTCGTGCAGGCGATGGCGGTGCCGGAGCGAAGCTTCGCCGTGATCCTGTCGGGCCCGACGGAGCCGATGCGGCTGATCGCGCGCCACCATCCCGCGCTGGCGCCGGCCTTCGAGGACGTGATCGAGTTCCCGCGCTACACGCCCGACGAGCTCGTCGAGCTGTTCGGGCGCCAAGCCGCCGCGCTCGGCATCGCCGTGCCCGACGACGTGCGTGCCGCCGTCGAGGCGCACCTCGCCGAGGTGCACGCCGGCGGCCGCTTCCGCGACACCCGCTACGTGCCGGCGCTCGTCGAGGAGATGTACGCGCGCCTCGCCGGACGCGCGCTCGAGGACGGCGACCTCGCCGACCCCGAGCACCGCGCCTTCGCCGTCTCGGACGTGCCGCCCGTCGCCGCCGCCCTGCCCGCCGAGACGGGCCTGCGCGTCGGCTTCTCCGCGCCCTAGACGGCCGCGCCGGCGAGGTAGCCGTCGTGGATCGCGTCCTCCCAGCGGCGCGGCGAGCGCGCGTCGCCGACCGGGCGCGCGTCGATGCCGTGCTCGACCAGGGCGAGGCAGAGGGCGTCGTCGGCCGCATGCCGGCCCGCGTGCAGGACGACCGGGGCCTCGAGCGTGCGCTCGAGGCCGTCGTAGCGGCCCGCGACCGTCACGCGGCCCGGACCGATCGCGCGCACCTCGACGTCGGAGAGGATCTGCACGCCGGCGGCCCGCAGGCGGTCGAAGACGGGCCGCTCGGCGTGGTTCTCGGCGATCTCCTGCAGCGGCGCGATGCCGTCCGGCACGAGGGTCACGGCGCGGCCCTCGAGCGCGAGCGCCTCCGCGGGGCCGGCGGCCTTGCGGCTGCCCTCCTCGTCGACGAGGAGGACGTCGCCGGCGGGCAGTTCGGCGCCGCGCAGCCAGTCGTCGACGGCGATCGCGTGCTCCGGC
>JAURLF010000003.1 GCA_030831375.1 Gaiellales bacterium
CCGAGCGCTCGGCGCGCGCCTCACCATCGGCGGCGAGCCGGGCGGCTGGCTGCCGTGGGCCGAGATCGAGCGGCTGCCCCTGATCGGCCTCGCCATGCCCGGCCGGATCGTGGTCTACTCGTGGCTCGGCGTCGCGCTGCTCGTGGCGCTGCTGGTGGCGCGTCGAGCGCCCGCCGACCGGCTGCGACCCGCACGCGCCCTGCTCGCGGTGGCCGCGCTGGCCCTGCTCCTGCCCGCCCAGGACGGGCGCTGGTGGCGCACGTCGCTCGAGACGCCGCCGGGCATCGCGTCCGGCGCCGCCACGGCGGACATCGCCGACGACGCGGTCGTGCTGACCCTGCCGTACGCCTTCGCGGGCGACGGGATGTACTGGCAGGCGCTCGACCGGATGCGCTGGCGGCAGGCCGGCAGCTACAGCGCGGCGGCGGTGCCCGCCGCCTACGCGCCACTGCCGATCATGGGCGCCCTCTACGGCGGGCCGCTGCCGCCCGCTGCGCGCGACGCGCTGCTCGACTACCTCGCCCTGACCGGCACCGAGTGGGTGCTGATCGACCGGCGGCGTCCCGGCCCCTGGCCGGGGCTCCTGCGCGAGATCGGCGGCGAGCGCTCCGACGTCGGCGGGGTCGTGCGCTTCCGGCTCGACCCGGCCGTGGTACGCGCGCAGGCCAGCGGGCCATGACACCGCTTGCCGGAAACCGGTAAGGTCTTCGCCCGTGGCCCCGGACCCCGACGACAAGGACGTGCGCGCGGTCATCGCCGACGTCGGCGATGAGGCGGCGGAGCTCGACATCGCCGGCTGGATCGGCCTCCTGCAGCGGGCAGCGGCGAGCGGCGACCGCCTCACGCCCGCGGCTCGCTCGCGGCTGACCTCCGCCGGGGCGCACGCGGCCGACGCGGCCCTCCCCCTCCCGCTGGCGGTCGACACGTGGCTGACGGCGGGCTGGGTCGTGTGGCGCGATGTCGGCTCCGAGGGCGACGCCGCCAGCATCAGTCGCCGCGCCGGCGTGATGATGCGTGCCCTCGACGACGGGGCGAAAGCCCTTTCCGACGGCTACGTGCGCGCCCAGCAGAGCGCGGTGCGCCGCGACGAGAGCGCCCGCGCCACCCTGCTCGACTGGCTGCTCGGCGGGATGCCACCGGACCGCGTGATGGAGGCGGCGGGCCGCCTCGGCGTCGACATCGGCGGCCGGCGCAGCGTGATCGTCGTCGGCGAGGTGTCGGAGGCGATCCTCGACCGCTTCCGCGACGCGGGCGCGCTGGCGGCTCCGCGCGCCGGCACCACGGTGGCCGTGCTCACGGGACGCGCGCCGCGCGGCCCCGAGACCGCCGGGCTCGGCCGGCCCGGGCTCGGCGTGGCGGGCGTGCGCACCTCGTACGGCGAGGCCCTGCGCGCCCTCGACGTCGCCCAGCGCCTCGGGCTGCGGGGCGTCGTGCCGTACACGGACGTGCTGCCGGAGGCCCTGATCGGCCAGGACCGCGCCACGCTGCGCGAGCTCGTCGAGTCGACCCTCGAGCCGCTGCGCACGAGCCGCAACGGCGGGCCGCAGTACGTGGAGACGGTCGAGACGTGGCTGCAGGAGGGCCTCAGCGTGGCCGCCACCGCCCGCGCCCTGCAGATCCACGAGCGCACGGTCCGCTACCGCCTCGCCCGCATCGCCAAGCTGACGGGCCTCGACCTGCAGCACGCCGACGACCGCTTCCGGCTCGAGCTGGCCGTGCGCGGCGAGCGCCTGCTCGACCAGGCCCCGTCCGCCTAGGACCAGACCATCTCGTCGGTGTCGCCCCACTCGGCGGGCAGCGGCGTGCCGACGGCGCGATGCAGCGCCACCTTGAGGGTGCCGAGACCGAGCACGGCGCACTTGACGCGCATCGGCGAGAGCGGGATCGCGAGCTCGTCGAGGATCGCCTGCGACGGCAGGGCAGCGGCCTCCTCGACCGCCATGCCCTGCACGAGCTCGGTCAGCATCGAGGTCGCGGCCTGCGAGACGGCGCAGCCGTTGCCCGTGAAGCGCATCTCGCCGATCGCGCCGTCCTCGATGCGCACCATCACGGTGACCTGGTCGCCGCAGAGGGGGTTGTGGCCGTCGGCCTCCGCGTCGGCCCCCTCGAGCGCCCCGTGGTGGCGGGGGTGGCGGTAGTGGTCCATCAGGTTCTCGCGGTACAGGTCGTCCATGGCTACACCCCCATCACGCGGCGCGCGTCGAGAAGGCCCTCGACGAGGCGGTCGACGTCGTCGGGGGCGGTGTACAGGTAGAAGCTGGCGCGCACGGTCGCGGCCAGGCCGAGCCGCTCGACGAGCGGCTGGGTGCAGTGGTGCCCGGCGCGCACGCAGACGGCGTGGCGGTCGAGGATCTCGGCGACGTCGTGTGGGTGGACGTCGTCCAGCACGAAGGACACGACGCCGCCCCGGGCGTCCGCGTCGGCGGGGCCGACGACGCGCAGGCCCGGCACCTCCGCGAGGCGCTCGAGCGCGTACGCGGTGATGGCGTGCTCGTGCGCGTCGATCGCCTCGAGGCCGACGCCCTGCAGGTAGTCGATGGCGGCGTGCAGGCCCACGGCCTCGGCGTAGGCGGGGGTGCCCGCCTCGAACTTCCACGGCAGGGAGTTCCAGGCCGTGCGGTCGAGCCGCACGGAGCGGATCATCTCGCCGCCGGTCAGAAACGGCGGCATGGCCTGCAGGAGCCCCTCGCGGCCCCAGAGCGCGCCGATGCCGGTCGGCCCGAGCATCTTGTGCCCCGAGAAGACGGCGAAGTCGACGCCCAGGGCCTGCACGTCGACAGGGCGGTTCGGGACGGTCTGCGCGGCGTCGAGGACGACGGCGGCGCCCTGCGCGTGCGCCCAGCGCACGAGCTCGGCGACGGGCGGCCGCACGCCGAGGGTGTTCGACTGGTGCGTGACGGCGACGATGCGCACGCGCCCCGCGCGGGAGATCGCGTCGAGCCCGTCGAGCTGCAAGTGGCCCTCGTCGTCGATGTCGAGGAAGCGGAGCTCGGCGCCCGTCTGCTCGGCCAGCACCTGCCATGGCACGAGGTTGGCGTGGTGCTCGAGCACCGTCGAGACGATCACGTCGCCGGGACCGCAGGTCGCACGGCCGTGGGTCTGGGCGACGAGGTTGATGGCCTCCGTCGCATTGCGCGTGAAGACGACCTCCCGCGTCGAGGCCGCGTTGAGGAGACCCGCGACGGCGGCGCGCGCGGCCTCGAAGGCCTCGGTGCTCTCGACGCCGAGCGTGTAGACACCGCGATGGACGTTCGCGTTCGAGGTGGCGTAGAAGCCGGTCAGGGCGTCGAGCACGGCCCGCGGCTTCTGCGACGTGGCGGCGGAGTCGAGGTAGGCGAGCGGGCGCCCGTGGACCTCGCGGGCGAGGATCGGGAAGTCGGCGCGGATCGCGTCGACGTCGAGCGCGGGGGCGGTGTCCCTCATGGCCATCGTGTTAGGGCAGTCTAACCCAGGGACGTCGCCCGTCGTAATCGCGCCGGGGCCGGCCGCGGCCGCCTACCCTGTCCGTCGATGCAGGGTCCGCTCGCCGTCCACCGCTGGGCCGATCTCGACGCCGCGGGACGCGCGGCGCTCCTCGAGCGCGGCCTCGGCGACGTCTTCGACCCGGCCCTCGCCGCGTCGATCGCGGAGCTCGTGGCGGACGTCCGCACCCGCGGCGACATCGCGGTCTGCGAGGCGCTCGCGCGCTTCGACGGCTGCCGCGTCGAGCCGGACGGGCTGCGCATCGCCCCGGACGAGGTCACCCGCGCGCGGGCCGAGGTGCCGACGGCGGTGCAGCACGCCATCCGCGCGGCGATCGATCACTCGCGGCGCTTCAACGAGCAGGTCCTGCGCCACGAGGCGAGCTGGCGCGTCGAGCTCGACCCGGGCCTCGAGGTGGGCGAGAAGCGCACCGCGATCAGCAGCGCCGGGCTGTTCGTGCCGAGCGGGAAGGGCTCGTTCCCGAGCGTGCTCGTCCAGATCGGCACCCCGGCCGTCGCGGCCGGCGTGCCCGACATCGCCGTGGTCGTGCCGCCGCTGCCGGACGGGGGCGGCGCGGTCGATCCGGCCGTCCTCGTCGTCGCCGACGAGCTCGGCATCCGCGACGTCTTCCGGGCCAACGGCCCCGCGGGCGTGGCCGCGCTCGCGTTCGGCACGGAGTCGATCCCCGCGTGCCGCAAGGTGCTCGGCCCGGGCAGCCCGCCCGTGGCCTCCGCCCAGCTCGAGATCCAGCGCCACGGCGTGGTCGGCATGCAGATCCTCGCCGCCTCGGAGAGCCTGATCCTCGCCGATGGCACGGCCGACCCGGGCCTGCTCGCCGCCGACCTCCTCAACGAGGCCGAGCACGGCGACGACTCCGCCAGCGTCCTCGTGACCTGGGAGGAGGACGTCATCGCCCGCGTCCAGCCCGAGCTGGAGCGCCGGCTCGCGCTCCTGCCGGAGCCGCGCCGCTCGTACGCGGCGAGCGCGATCGGGCAGGTCGGCGGCGCGATCCTCGTGCGCGACCGCGACGAGGCCGTCGAGGTCGCCAACCTGTACGCGCCCGAGCACATGCAGATCGCGACCGCGGACGACGAGTCCGTGCTGGCCGGCATCGAGCACGCCGGCGAGGTGCTGCTCGGCCAGCACACGCCGTTCAGCGCCGCCAACTACCTGATCGGCATCCCGGCCACCCTGCCGACCTCCGGCTACGCGCGGGTCACGAGCGGCGTCACCGCGCTCGCCTTCACGAAGACGATCTCGATCGCGCGCGCCGACGCGGCCGCGCTCGCCGCGCTGGCGCCCGACATCCTCGCCCTCGCCGACCACGAGAATTTCCCGGCCCACGCCGCCGTGATCCGCGAGCGGCTCGCTCTGGACGCCTAGGGCAGCACGGTCAGCGGCGTGCCGTCGGAGCGCGCGAGGCCATCGAAGGCGCGGCGGTCCAGCGTGAAGACCGTCGTCGCGCCGATGCGGTCGGCGAGCGCGACCAGGGCGGCATCGACGAGGCCGAGCCGCCGGTCGGGGTAGCGGCCGATAATCGCGAGCGCGGCCTGCAGGTCATGGCCGGAGAAGTCGGCGACGTCGTACGCGCCGCCGGCCAGCTCCCGCAGCGCCCCGTCGGCGGCACGCTCGCCGAGCCGTCGGCGCACGAGGTGGTCCACCTCGGCCAGGACGAGCGGCGAAACGGCCAGGGGAGACCGCTCAGCGTCGATCAGGGCGCCCACTTCGGCATGCCGCTCCGCCGCCCGGTCGAAGTAGGCCAGGAGCGCGCTCGTGTCGACGACGACGGTCACTCCCCGAACCCGTACGCGTCGAGGAGCTCCCCGTCTGCGGCCGCCCAGCGCGGATCGCCGGAGTCGAACAGGCCGCCGCGCGGCCGCGGCCGGTCGAGCGCCCCGCCGAGCGCCTCGCGGATCACCTGCGCCTCGGTCACCCCGCGGCGGCGCGCCTCCGCGGCGAGCCGCGCCTTGAGGTCCTCCGGGAGATAGATCGTGGTCCGATGCACGCCATATACAGTGCCATACGCTGATTCGGCCGCCATGCGGGCGGGAAACCGGGCCGACCCTCCCCGCGGGTACACGGACCCGCCCCGGGGGGCGCGCTGCCACACCGACCGCGCACGCGGCGCAGGGGGCCCGCACAGGGAGGGGCCGGATCGCGCAGGAGCCGCGCCGGATCGCCCGTAGAGTGGGGCCATGCACGTGGTCCGCCCCGCGGCGGTGCTCGTCGTCGCCGCGCTGGCGGCGCTCGGCCTCGCCCCCACCGCCTCCGCCCGGGAGATCTGCGCCAACGCCGGCCTCGCCACGGCCGGCACCGCGACGCTGTCGTCGTTCCCGACGGGATCCGGCAGCCCCTCCTCCCTGGCGGTCGCCGGCGCGCAGCTGCGCCAGCCGGCGATCAGCGCGGACAGCGCGACCGCGTACGTGCCCGACGCCGCCGGCGACCGTCTCGTCGTCGTCGCAGCCGGCCCGCTGACGCAGGCGGCCTCGATCGCGCTGCCCGCGGGCAGCGGCCCGACGAAGGTCGTGCTGTCTCCGGCCCGTGCTCGCGCCTACGTCCTCAACGCGGCAACGCGGACCGTCTCGATCGTCGACACGACGAGCCGCGCGGTGATCGGCACCACCGCCGAGCTCGACGGCGCATCCCCGCTCGTCGACATCGCCGTCTCACGCGACGGCGCCACGCTGTACGCGCTGACCGCGGACCCCGGGGCGCCGAAGCTGCACCTGCTGGCGACCGCCGCCGACGACGTCGCCGCACTCGCGCTGCCGGTCCCGGTCGGCGCCATGGAGGCCTACGCCCTCGCGGTCACCGCGACCCGCGTCGTCGTCGCCATCACCACGGCCGGCGGCGACGACACGCTGCTCGCCCTCGACGCGGCGGGGTCGGAGGTCGGGGTCGGCGCAACGGCCCTCGGAGCCGCACCGACCGCGCTCGCGGTCTCCGCCGACGGCGCCACCGCGTACGTCGCCACGGCGGCGCCCGCGCTGTTCCCGGTGCCGATCGAGACGCTCGTCCCCGGCGCCGCCGCCACGCCCGACGGGCAGGTCGGCGCGATCGCCGTCGGGCCGACCGGCGCCGTCTACGCCGCCGAGACCTCCGCCATCGGCGCCTACTCCGCGGCCGGGGCGCGCACGGGCGCGATCGCGGGCGCCGCCGGCACGGCCGTCGCGCTGTGCTCGTCGACTGCGGTGCTGCCCGGCGCGCCCACGGCCGTCAGCGGCACCCGCGGCGACCGCGCCGTCGCGGTCGCCTGGGCCGCGCCCGCGACGGACGGCGGCAGCGCGATCTCGTCGTACCTGGTGACGGCCGCGCCCGGCGGCGCCACCTGCACGGCGACGGGCGCCACCGCCTGCACCGTCGAGGGCCTGGCCAACGGCACGCGCTACACGTTCACGGTGCAGGCGCGCAACGCGCTCGGGCTTGGGCCCTCCAGCGCGAAGTCGAAGCCGGTCACGCCGCGACGCGCCACGGCTCCGCGGGCGCTCGACGCGGGCCCCGTCCGCTGGCGCATCACGAAGCGGTTCGTGACGTTCACCGTCACGGCGACGGCCGACCAGGCCGGCACCCTCTCGATGGCGGTGGTCTTCCGCAGGCGCGTCTACTGCAGCAGCGGCCGCCGCGTCGCTGCGCCCGGCACGTACCGGATCCGGTGCCGGATGAAGGGCGCGGGACGCGCCCGGGTGCGCAAGCGGCGCACCGTGTTCACGGTGCGCACGGTGCTCACACCATCGCTCGGCACGCTGTCCCGCAACGTCCAGCAGGCCACCGTCGCGCGCCGGCGCTGAGCCGTCAGCGGTTTGCGAGCAGCCCGATCGCGAACTGCAGGAGGTACGCGGCCGTGAGGGTCGCG